>JAYTTO010000225.1:0-1759 GCA_043744975.1 Betaproteobacteria bacterium
CTGATCCACGATCTGAAGAACGCCAATCCGGCGGCCGCCGTGAGCGTGAAGCTGGTCTCCGAGGTCGGCGTGGGAACGATCGCCGCGGGCGTGGCGAAGGCGAAATCCGACCATCTGACGATCTCCGGCCATGATGGCGGCACCGGCGCCTCGCCCTGGTCCTCCATCATGCACGCCGGCACGCCCTGGGAGCTGGGCCTGGCAGAGACGCAGCAGACGCTGACGCTGAATCGCCTGCGCGGCCGCATCGCGGTGCAGGTCGACGGCCAGATGAAGACCGGCCGCGACGTGGTCATCGGTGCGATGCTGGGGGCGGACGAGTTCGGCTTCGCGACCGCGCCGCTGGTCGTCGAGGGCTGCATCATGATGCGCAAGTGCCACCTGAACACCTGCCCGGTCGGCGTCGCGACGCAGGATCCCGAGCTGCGCAAGAAGTTCGAAGGCAAGCCCGAGCACGTGGTGAACTACCTGTTCTTCGTCGCCGAAGAGGCGCGCGAATTGATGGCGCAGCTCGGCGTGCGCCGCGTTGACGAGCTGATCGGCCGCGCCGACCTGCTCGATACGCGTCACGGCATCGCCCACTGGAAGGCGAAAGGGCTCGACTTCTCGCGGATTTTCCACCTGCCCCAGGTGCCCGATGGCGTCGCCAAGCGCCATTGCGAGACGCAGGACCACGGCCTGGGCAAGGCGCTCGACAAGCGCCTGATCGAACTCGCGCAGCCGGCGCTCGAGCGCCGCGAGAAGGTGACCATCGAGACGCCGATCCGCAACATCAACCGCTCCGTCGGCACCATGCTGTCGGGCGAAATCGCCAAGCGCTACGGCCATGAAGGCCTGGCCGACGAAACGATTCACGTGCGCCTTGCGGGCTCGGCGGGCCAGAGCTTCGGCGCCTTCCTCGCGCGCGGCGTGTGGCTGGACATCATCGGCGACACCAACGACTACTGCGGCAAGGGCTTGTCCGGCGGCAGGATCTCGGTGCAGCCTTCGCCGAAATTCCGCGGCGAGCCGACCGAGAACATCATCACCGGCAACGTGGCGCTGTACGGCGCCATCGAGGGCGAAGCGTATTTCCGCGGTGTCGCGGGCGAGCGCTTCGCGGTGCGCAATTCGGGCGCCGAGGCGGTGGTCGAAGGCGTGGGCGACCACGGCTGCGAGTACATGACGGGCGGCACGGTGGTGGTGCTGGGCGAGACCGGCCGCAACTTCGCCGCCGGCATGTCCGGCGGCATCGCCTATGTGCTCGACGAGCGCGGCGACTTCGCGAAGTACTGCAACACCGCGATGGTGACTCTGGAGTCGCTGGTTACGGAAGCTGAGCAGGAAGCGAAACTCGCGCGCGAACTGTGGCACAAGGGCCGGTCCGACGAGGCCCTCGCGCGCCGCCTGATCGAGCGCCACACGCGCCTCACTGGCAGCGCGCAGGCGAAGAAGATCCTCGAGCGCTGGAACGACTATCGCGGCAAGTTCGTGAAGGTGTTTCCGAACGAGTACCGGCGCGCGCTGGGCGAGATGGCCGCCAGGCACGGGTTGGCCAAACGCGGCATGGCGGCATAGCGCCATGGGCAAAATCACCGGCTTCATGGAGTACGAGCGTCTCGAGGAAGCACACGAGGCGCCGCAGGCGCGCAAGCGGCACTACCGCGAGTTCCACCTGCGCCTGAAGGACGAGGACGCGAAAATCCAGGGCGCGCGCTGCATGGACTGCGGCATCCCTTTCTGCATGCAGGGCTGCCCGGTCAATAACATCATCCCGGAC
>JAYTTO010000226.1:0-2655 GCA_043744975.1 Betaproteobacteria bacterium
GAGCACGCCATTGACGCCGGAATACGGGGTCTCGCATACCGCCACGAGCGGAATCCCGTCGATCTCGTCGAACCGGGCCTGGATCAGGTCGAAGGCGAAAATGTCAGGCAGAAAATAGATCGACGCGGTGGTATCGCGAAGGCCGTCGAGCAGGCTCAGGATGCGCGGCTGGGCCACCATCGGGAGCGAGACGAACACCAGGTTGACGTTGTTGTCGCGAACGAAGTCCTGGATCTTATCGAGCCCGCCGATCAGTGGATAGCCGTTGAGGTTGGGCAGCCGCCGTGCATGCCGGTCATCGAAGAAACCGAGCATCTGGACGCCCAGGAGCGGATCGGCCGTGAGGGTGTCGACGATGCGCAGCCCGAGCCTGCTGGCGCCGATGATGATGGCGCGCTTCTGGGCCGATGCCGCACGTGCCCGCGCACGCAGGATCAGATGGGCACCGAGGTGGGCCAGGACGATGACCACCGGCGTGACCAGGAACCAGGTGATCAGGGCCGTGGCGTCGTAGATCTCGTTGTAATGGGTCGCGTAGATGATGAACCCGATGATCGTGACGGTGAGCGGCCAGGCGAACAGCACGTCGCGCGCGGCGCGAACCAGCAATTCCATCGGCCGCAGACGGAACAGGTCGATGCGGTCGAACAGTTGCGACGAAACGAAGAAGCTGAGCACCGCCAGCATGAGGTAGTGCCCGTCGAACGGAATGCCGTACCAGCCGAGGCAGCCCGCGAGAGTGGCCAGGATGACCGACGGATTGAGCAGACTGCGCAGCAGGGCAACATGCGGCAGGTCGCCGCTGAACATGCTGCGGTCGCCGAGGCTGCGCGAAAAGGGCCCCTTGGCCGGATTCGCCGGCGCTTGGACGGGTTCGGCCTGGGGCCGGAAGTCCGGTCCTGCCGCCTTCAGTGGTTCTGCGGTTCGCTGCACGGGCTGCACCAACGGGAGTCCTGGGTATCGGGCATCGGGTCAAGAACCTGGAGCAAGCGACGCACCCGATGTTCACCGCAACGCAACAGCCTACTGCCGGAAGCAAGCCTTGTTCCGAGTCGACTCCGCCACCCCGATCGCCCAGGCGACCGGACCAGCCTGCCGTTCCGGACCGACCGACCTGCGCATGTCCGCGCCTTTCCAGGTGGCAACATCGGTCGCGGCATGGCCATCCGGCACGTCGGGCTTTAGCTTACGCCGGTTACTTCTTGAGCCCGGACAGGCCCTTCTCGAGGAAATCCTGGGACGCCGCTGGCGCAATTGCGCCAGCCGGCGCCGCGGCGGGTGCGCCCGGATCGGTCACCGGGGCGGCGGCTGCCGGCGCGTCCGCCGAGGCGGGGCCTGGGGCCGGCAGGGCCGGCGCGCCAGCCGCATCGGCTGCCGTCTTCGCGAATTCACCCATGTATTCGATCTTGGCGGCACCGCGCAGGGACTTCAGCTCGCTCTGGGCGAGTTCCATGCGCGTCTTGTTCTGCAGGAACTGCTCGATGAACGGGGTGGCCTGCTTCTGGTCCAGCGGCTGGCTCTGCGACGCCGCGATCTGCACGACCGCCATGCCACCGGCACCGGGAACAGCCACGATATCGCCGTCCTTCATCTTGGCGATGCGGCTGACGAATTCCATCGGCAGTTGCTCGGCCGCGCGCACGGAGTTGTTGGCCTTGTACGGCAGGTTGTTGGCCTTGACGTAGGCGACGACATCGTTGAGGGTCTTCATATCCTTCAGGGCATCGCGCAGTTTGGTCGCGGGCTCACCCTGGACCTGCACCGCGAGCTCGGCCAGGCGGTAGACGCGTCGTTCCGAGAACAGCTCCGGATGCTTGGCGTAGAAATCCTTGATGGTGTCGGGATTGGCCTTCGAGGCACTGGACATCACGCGCTCGAGGTAGGCGCGGGCGAGGATTTCGCGCTTGGCGTTCTCGATCGCGGTCACGACCTGCGGATCGCGGTCGAGCTTGGCTTCCTCGGCCTTCTGGATGAACAACTGCTGATCGACCAGACGCTCGAGCACCTGCTTGCCGGCGGCCTTGGCCTGGGCCTCGGTCGGATTGTCGAGTCGCGGCAGGGCTGCGTTCACCTGGTGGACCGTGATCTCGTCCTTGTTGACCTTGGCTGCCACCTGCGTGGACTTCTTGGCATCGCCGCCTCCGCCGCAGGCCGCCAGGCCCAGGGCGGCCATCGCCGCAAATGCAAGAATGAACGATCGGGTGATTCGCATGGCAATCCTTCTTGAGAAACGACTGTTATCGGGATGCTTCTCGCGGAAATCGATTATGTCCGGTTCCGCAATGTTGTCACAATCTGGGTCCAGGTCCGGCGCCCCGTAACCGCAACGGCCAGCGCCAGGAGTCCGGCGCCAACGTAGTTGCCGGCCTGGAATTCGGGTGCGGGCGCAGATTCGGCGACAACGGTCCCGGCGTCCAGTGCAGAAACCGGGCCAAGGTGCTGCCGCACCCATTCGCCGTTCTCGCCGGAGAGCAGCACGCCGCCGCCCGCAGTGCCGTAGACGCCAGGTCGGGCGTTGGCACCGGCATTGATGACGAAGGTGTTGATCGCCGCGATCCGCCACTGGCCGTTCACCTGCACGAAAGCCGGACTGCCCGAATCGCCGGTGGCCAGCGTGACTTCCTCCGGGCCGAGCGAGGTACCGCCGACCAGGCC
>JAYTTO010000227.1:0-3455 GCA_043744975.1 Betaproteobacteria bacterium
CGCTGCTACGCCTGACCTCGACGTACGGCGCTACTCCCCAAAGAAAAAGCCCACCTGTTCAGGTGGGCTTTTTTTCGTCCGGGGTGTCGCCGGGAAAACTGATCCGGGACGCCGGTCGGACAATGTTCGCCTTACTTGAGCTTGGTTTCCTTGTAGGTCACGTGCTTGCGTGCCTTGGGATCGAACTTCTTGATCTCCATTTTCTCGGGCATCGTCTTCTTGTTCTTGGTGGTGGTGTAAAAGTGGCCGGTGCCGGCGGTGGACTCAAGCTTGATCTTTTCACGCATGACTATGGCTCCTGGCTCAGATGTGCTCGCCCGCGGCCCGGAGATCACCCAGGACAACGTCGATACCCTTCTTGTCGATGGTCCGCAGGCCGGCATTGGTGATGCGCATGCTGACCCAACGGTTTTCGCTTTCGACCCAGAAGCGCCGGTATTGCAGGTTCGGCAGGAACCGTCGCTTGGTCTTGTTGTTGGCGTGGGAAACGTTGTTACCCACCATCGGCTTCTTGCCGGTAACGATGCAAAAGCGTGCCACGAGCTACTCCACAAAGTAAGGGATCCAACCCAACTTTATAGCATGAGGCGCCCGGCCGCTCAACCCCTGTGTTCACTCCCCCTGAGTGGGGTGCCGACCGCAGGAAGGCTGGGGGGGTCGTTCATAGCATCCCACGCTCGGCGAAGGACATGGCGGCTCCTTTGCCGATCACGACATGGTCGAGGACCCGGATGTCGACCAGAGCCAGCGCCTGCTTGAGCGCCTGGGTCAGCGCCTCGTCGGCGTGACTCGGTTCGGCGATCCCGGAAGGATGGTTATGCGCCAGGATCACCGCCGCCGCGTTGCTCGCCAGGGCACCCTTGACCACCTCCCGGGGATACACACTCGTCTGGGTGAGGGTGCCGGCAAACAGCTCGTGCACCCGCAGGACACGGTTCTGCGCATCGAGATAGATCACCACGAACACCTCCCGGTCCCGGCCCTGCAGTTGCAACCGCAGGTACGACTTGACCAGCTCCGGCGAGGTCAATGCATCGCGATGCTGAAGCTGCTCCAGCAAGACGCGCCGCGCCATCTCCATCACCGCGGAGAGCTGGACATACTTGGCCGGTCCGAGTCCCGGGGTGGCGACGACCGCGTCCAGATCGGCCGCGAACAGTGCCGACAGCGTCCCGAAACGCATCAGCAGGTCGCGCGCGACCTGGAGCGCATCCCGGCCCACCATGCCGGTACGGAGAAAAATGGCCAGCAGTTCGCCATCGCTCAGCGAACCCGCTCCCTGTGCCAGCAGCTTTTCCCGTGGCCGCTCCGCAGCCGGCCAGTCCTTGATCGCCATCGTCGCAGCACCTGACGGTTTCAACCCCCGATGGGACCAGCTTACACTTCGGTTCCACGCCTTCGCCCGAACATTCCCTCATGACAGACGGCACCCACCGCAGCATCGTCCTCGGCCTGACCGGCGGCATTGCCGCCTTCAAATCGGCAGAACTCGTTCGTCACCTTGCTGCCGCCGACATCGGCGTGCAGGTCGTGATGACCGATGCCGCCACGCGCTTCGTCTCGCCGGTCACGCTGCAGGCGCTGTCCGGCATGCCCGTGTTCACCGATCTCTGGGACGACCGGGTAGGCAATGCCATGGCCCACATCGATCTCTCGCGCAGCGCTGCGCTGGTGGTGGTGGCGCCGGCGACCGCCGATTTCCTCGCGAAGCTGGCGCTTGGCCTGGCAGATGACCTGCTGTCGACGCTTTGCCTCGCGCGCGAGTGTCCGCTGCTGGTCGCCCCGGCGATGAACCGTCGGATGTGGGAGCACCCGGCGACGCAGCGCAACCTCGAGCGGCTGCGAAGCGACGGTGTGCAGATCGTCGGCCCGGACGCCGGTGCGCAGGCTTGCGGAGAAACCGGCATGGGCCGGATGGTCGAAGCGGATGTCATCTCGCGATCGGTCGTGGCTGCCCTGGCACCGAAGGTCCTCGCGGGGCTGCGCGTGATGGTCACGGCAGGCCCCACGTTCGAGCGCATCGACGCGGTGCGCGGCATCACCAACTCGAGTTCGGGACGGATGGGATACGCGGTTGCCGAGGCCGCGGTGGAAGCCGGCGCCATCGTGACCCTGGTCTCGGGACCAACCGCGCTCCCGGTGCCGAACGGCGTCAGCAGCCTGCAGCGCGTGGTCAGCGCACAGGACATGTTCGAGGCCGTGGACTCCCGGTTATCGGCGTGCGACGTCTTCATCTCGGTTGCCGCGGTTGCCGACTACACGCCGCGTGCGCCGCATGCCCGAAAGCTCAAGAAGTCCGATGCGACCCTGACGCTCGAACTGGTGCCGACGCGGGATATCCTGGCGCACGTGGCCGGCAGGCCCGATGCCCCCTTTTGTGTCGGGTTCGCCGCCGAGAGCGAGAACCTGGAAGCCTTCGCCGAAGCGAAGCGACGGCGCAAGGGCATCCCCCTGCTCGCCGCCAACCTTGCGCAGGATGCTATCGGCGCGGAGAGCAGCGAACTGCTGCTGCTAGACGACGACGGCCAGCACCGCCTGGTGCATGCACCCAAGATCATCCAGGCCCGGCTCCTCATCGCCCACCTCGCACGACTGCTCGGCTCGCAAGCCCAGGCCAGAGCCGTTCATCCCAACGGCGTCCGCAACGCATGACCACCATCGATCTCGAGATCATCGACCAACGCATGCGCGACCGCCTGCCCGCCTATGCGACGCCGGGATCCGCCGGGTTGGACCTGCGCGCCTGCATCGATGCCGCCATCACAATCGCCCCGGGCCAGACGGAACTGGTGCCCACCGGCATCGCGATCCACATCGCGGATCCCGGTCTTGCCGCCATGGTCTTGCCGCGAAGCGGTCTCGGCCACAAGCACGGCATCGTGCTCGGCAATCTCGTGGGCCTGATCGACTCCGACTATCAGGGACAGCTCATGGTATCGGTCTGGAACCGCTCCGCGCGCGAGTTCGTGCTGGCCCCGATGGAACGTATCGCGCAACTCGTGATCGTGCCTGTGGTGCAGGCAGCGTTTCGCGTCGTCCCGGAATTCTCGTCGTCAGCGCGTGGCGCTGGCGGATTCGGCAGTACCGGAACCGGCTGAGGTCGCGCGCGCGTTGACCCTGCAGCGGCGCCGGCAAGAAAAACGGCCACGCGAGCATCGCGTGGCCGTCTTCACTGACCGGTAGGTAGCGCCGCCGGTAAGGCTGCCGCCACGAACCGGTAATTACTTCTTGTCGCCGGGGAAAACAACTTCCTCCTCGACCGCGTACGGGTCGGCAATCTCGCCCGCCGCCGCACGGCGTTTGGTTTCCACCCGCAGGTAGGCAATGATGTTGAGGATGTCCTGCTGCTCGAGCGAGGTTCCGAAAGCGCCCATCGGCGTGCCCGCAACGCCGGCCGCGATGTTCGCGTAGATGTTCGAGCTCTTGCCGCCGCGCTTGAAGTGGCCGCAGACGAG
>JAYTTO010000228.1:0-2147 GCA_043744975.1 Betaproteobacteria bacterium
AGATCCGCCCGTACCGCCGCAGGATGATGTCCAGCGGCGCGCCGCTGTCGATGTCGGTGCGGATGCTGCGCTCGCGCTCGGTGATCTTTTCCGCTTCGGCGAGCGTCGTCCCGATGTGTTCGGCCGGCACCACCACGACACCGTCGGCATCGCCGAGGATGAAGTCGCCGGGGCGCACTTCCACGCGGCGGCTGGTAGCGCCGGGCATAACCACCGGCACTTGGCAGCCGGTGACCTTGAGCCGCCCGATGGACTGCACCGGAGAACGGTACTTCGCGTAGACGGGCATGCCGTGTTTCGCGATCCAGGCGCTGTCGCGCACGCCACCGTTCACTACGATGCCCGTGCAGCCGCGCACCTTCATGCCGAGCGCCAGCAGTTCGCCGAACGAGGCCATGCCTTCGGCGTCGCCTGCCCACACCGACACGACGCCGTGGGTCATGCCGTTGATCGCCTGCATTTTCTCTGGGTCGCCGGGGCCCTGGTACGGCAGCATGTGCATGCGTACCGTGTAGGCGAATCCGGCGAGCTTGGGCTGCGCGGCCGATACGGGGGTTAGAGCGGTCGAGAGCGCCTGGTCGAAGAGGCCGACCTTCTCGAGCACGTCGCAGACGGTCGTCGTGTCGACCTCGAGAAAGCGGGTGCGGATCGATGCCAGTTCGGGTGTCACGTTGAGATTCCTCCGGTCGTTCAAGGTTTCGCCAGCACCTGGCCGGGCAGCTTCAGTCCGGCGCGCGGCCACTCGACTTCGAGCAGCGTGCCGAAGCCTGAGAGCGTGACATAGATCCTGCGCAAGTCGGGCCCGCCGAAGGCGAGATTGGTGCAGTAGACCTCGGATGCATGATGGAATTCGAGCCACTCGCCGGTGGGCGAGATGACGCTGATGCCACCGGTGATCAGCGTCGCGACGCAGATGTTGCCGCCGGCCTCGACCTTGAGCGAATCGAACCGCTGGTAGCCCGGCAGGCCGGCGACGATCGATCCTCCATGCGGGGACGGAAACGGCAGCTTGCGCACTTCGCCTTCGCCCACGATCTCGAACGACCACAGGCGGCTGGTCTCGGTCTCGGCGACGTAGAGCGTGCGGCCGTCGGGCGAGAGGCCGATGCCGTTGGGCGTGATGAGCGGATGCACCGCTTCGCGGATGAGGCTGCCGTCGGTGCGGGCGTAGTAAACCGCTCCACGGTCCATCTGCCGGCCGTACACCTTGCCGAGGTCGGTGAACCAGAACCCGCCCTTGTCATCGAACACGATGTCGTTCGGGCCCTTCAGCGTCACGCCGTCGCACTCGGTGTAGAGCACCTCGACTTTGCCGCTGTCGAGATCGACGCGCTCGATGCGCCCGCCGCTGTAGTTGTCCGCGCGTCCCATCGGACGCAACAGGCCGTCTGCCTCGTGCCCGAAATTGAAGCCCCCGTTGTTGCAGACATAGCACTTGCCGTCGAGGCCGATCGCGGCGCCGTTCGGTCCGCCGCCGAGTTCCGCGATGACTTCCTTGCGGCCGTCCGGGCGCACGCGGGTGAGCGTGCCGCGCGCGATCTCCACCAGCACTATCGAGCCATCCGGCATGGCGATCGGACCTTCCGGAAACAGCAACCCCGTCGTGACTTCCCGCCCCTTGAGTTCGAGCATTCTTGTCATGTTCATCCTCCCCCTGTGATTCTGAAGCTGGTTTCTATCGGCCGGCCCGGCAGGCTCAATGTCGCGGTAGCCGGCGGCGTCGTTGCAATGACGGTGCCGCGGCGGATCACCGCGAGACGGGTTGCCCGCAGGCGGATGGCTTCCACCGGATCGCGCGCCTGCAGCAGAACGAGGTCGGCGTGGCAGCCCGCCTCGATGCCGTAACCGTCGAGACCGAGGATGGCGGCAGGCGTCATCGTGACGGCGTCGAAGCAGGCGCGCATGCCCGCCTGGCTCGTCATCTGCGCGACGTGCAGGCCCATGTGCGCGACTTCCAGCATGTCGCCCGAACCCAGGCTATACCAGGGGTCCATTACGCAGTCTTGGCCGAATGCGACCGGCACGCCTGCCGCGAGCAGCTCGGGCACACGGGTCATCCCGCGGCGCTTCGGATACGTGTCGTGCCGGCCCTGGATCGTGATGTTGATCAGCGGATTCGCCACCGCGCTCACGCCGGCCTCGGCGAT
>JAYTTO010000229.1:0-1575 GCA_043744975.1 Betaproteobacteria bacterium
CTGCGCGAAGAGTTCGCCGTGCTGGAAAGTGCGCGCGAGGCCGAGGCGCGCGATCCGGTGCGGGGCTTCGCGCGTGATGTCGCGCCCGCCGAAAGAGATCGCGCCGTGTCGCGGCCGATAGATGCCGCAGATGCAGTTCAGCACCGAGGTCTTGCCGGCGCCGTTGGGGCCGATCAGGCAAAGCAGCTCGCCTTCGCGTGTTTCGAAGGACACGTCCTGCAGGACCCGCAAGCCGCCGAACGACAGGCTGATGCCCGAAAGACGGAGTTGTTCAGCCATACCAGCGGCGGCTGCGCCGGTACTGTTTCACGTCGCGATAACTGCGCCGCGTCTCTGTACCCGTCCCCGCCCCGGTACCCAGATAAAACTCCTGGATGTCCTGATGGCCGCGCAGGCGCTCCGGCGTGCCGTCTATGACGATGCGGCCGTTCTCAATGACGTAGGCGTAGTCGGCCACCTCCAGTGCGAGCGTGGCGTTCTGCTCGACCAGCAGCAACGTCATGCCGAGATCCTTGCGAACCGCCTGCAGGCGGTGCAGCAGCTCCTCGACAACCAGCGGCGCGAGGCCCTGCGAGAGCTCGTCCACCAGCAAGAGTTCCGGCCCGCAGGCGAGCGCCGAGCCGATCGCCAGCATCTGGCGCTCGCCGCCGGAGAGATAACCCGCCTCGCGGCGCCGCAGGCGCGCGAGGGCGGGAAAATATTCCCAGACGGCCTCGGCGAGCAGCTTCGCCGGCGTGCCCGGCCTGGGTACGACGGCGTCGATGTTTTCCTGCACCGTCAGGTTTTCGAACACCTTGCTGCGCTCGGGAACGAGCGTGATGCCGAGCGCGGTGACTTGGTGCGGCGGCCGATTGTCGATACGCGCGCCGCGGAACGCGATCGTGCCGTCGGTCATACGGGCATCATCCAGGCCGATGAACCCGGAGATCGCGCGCAGCGTGGTCGTCTTTCCCGCACCGTTGCTGCCGAGCAGCGCGACGATGGTGCCCTTGGTCACTGCCAGCGATACACCCTGTACGGCGGTGATCACCCGGTGATAGGTGACTTCCACCTTGTCCAGTTGCAGAAGCGGCTCGTTCATTTGCCCGCATGTCCTTTCACGGGCTTTTGCTTGAAAGGCCACAGCAGGAACCACGCCTGCACGCGGCGCCAGATCCCGACCAGGCCCTGCGGCTCGAACACGAGGAACAGGATCATCGCCAGGCCGAAGGCGGCGTAGTTCACCGCGAATACCATGGACGAGAAGCGCTCCGCGAGGCCGAGCGCCGACATCAGCGCCTCAATGCCATAGGGGAACAGCACGACGAACACCGTGCCGAGGATCGCCCCGAGCACCGAGCCGATGCCGCCGATGATGACTGTGGCGACGTACTGGATCGTCAGGTACAGGGAGAACGCTTCAGCGGAGACGAAACCGCGGTAGTAGGCGAACAGGCAGCCGGCGATCGAGGTGAGCGTGCAGGAGACCACGAATGCAGACAGTTTCGCCGCCTTGACGTTGATGCCGAGTGCTTCGGCGACCGCTTCCCGGCCGTGGATCGCGCGCCAGGCACGGCCTGTCCTGCCGCGCAGCAG
>JAYTTO010000230.1:0-3829 GCA_043744975.1 Betaproteobacteria bacterium
GGCTCGGTCAGTGTGCCGCGCAGTTCGCGCGTCTGTTCCGCGGTCAGGCTGTCGACATAGGCAAGGCCATGCTCGATGAACGCCTCGGCAAAGCGGTAGAGCGTCTCGAAATAGTCACTGGCGTAGTAAAGATTCACGCCCCAGTCGAAGCCGAGCCAGCGGACCGCGTCGAGGATCGAGTCGACGTACTCCTGCTCTTCGCGGGTCGGATTGGTGTCGTCGAACCGCATGTGACAGACGCCGCCGAAGTCGCGCGCCAGTCCGAAATTGAGGCAGATCGACTTCGCGTGGCCGATATGCAGGTAGCCATTGGGCTCCGGCGGAAACCGGGTGCGGATACGCTCCGGATCGGGCGGGGCGCCGGCCTGGACCGCGGCGGATCCCGGATGGCCGCTCCAGCGCCGCGCCGCGTACGTGCCCTGGGCGAGGTCGTGCTCGACGATGTGGCGGATGAAGTTGGAGACGGGGGCGGGGGCACCGCCCGCATCGGGTTTGCTCAACGGGATTTCCTCGCTGCTGGCGTGGCGCTATCCGGGACGATGGATCGCGCGGGAACCCCGGATTCTACGGGCTCGGCGTGGCGGCGTCGCGGCGGGTGCGCAGGATCGCGGCGATCGACGGGACCACCGTGTCGACCGGCGAGGTGTGATAGCGCCATGTGTTGCGTCCGGCTTCCTTGGCACGGCGCAGCGCCGTGCCGGCCGACTTCAGCAGCGTGTCGATGTCGTCACCGTCGGTGCCGAGCATCGCGATGCCGATGCTCGCGGTCAGGTCCAGGCTGAGCGATTCGCCGATCTGCATCGGCGCGGCGATGAATGCCAGGATGCGCTCGGCGATGTGCCGGGCCTCGTGCGCCGTCGGCAGGTCGCAGACGAGGACCACGAATTCGTCGCCGCTGACGCGTGCGACGGTATCGACGTCGCGCAGGCGGTCACGCAACAGACCCGCGGTCATCACCAGCGCAGCATCGCCGACCGCGGTGCCATGCGTGACGTTGATCTTCTGGAATCCGTCGAGATTCACCACCAGCACGCTGGTGCGGCTGCCATTGCGACGCGCAATCGACGCCGCCACGACGAAGCGGTCGCGCAGCAGCGCACGGTTCGGCAGCCCGGTGAGGGCATCCTGGTGCGCCACGCGGCGCAGCATCTCTTCGGCCCGACGGCGCTCGAAGGTCTCGGCTTCGGCGGTCCGGCGCGCCCGCGCGAGGTCCTGCACATGCCCGGCCACCATTATTTCCAGTTCGCGCTCGGTATCCGAGGCCGCCCGCGCGGCTTTTTCGAGCAAGGCAATCGTCGCGTCGCGGTCCGCGAGGGTGCGCACGGCATCGCCGCGATCCGACCGCCGCCGCCGCTTCAGGATGTCGGCGTAGGCGCCGACAAGTATTGCTACCAGGGCCGGCAACCAGAGCGAGAGCAGGGCCGACCCGGATGCCGATGGGGCTGGCGACAGGACGAGCGCAAGCGCGGCCGTCCCGCAGGCGACGACCAGCATCGCGTGATCGCGCAGGTGCGACAGCGGACGCACTTCGCCCCCTTCGGGGACAGTCTTCTGATCGGCAGCTGGTGCGGACATTCTTGGTGCCGGACATTGAAACCGGACCAATCCTCAAAGCAAGGGGCTTGCCCGTCACCGATGTGCCGAGGTTCGCATGCGCCCCGACAAGAACGAGTCCGCAGCCTGCGCGCCGGGCCGCCCCAAGCGCAGTGCCCCCCTGTGGGGGGGCCGACCGCAGGAAGGCTGGGGGGGGTTGTCGACTAGACGTAGGAAGGTCCGTCGATCAGCGGGTGTGCGGCGAGGAACGCCATGTCGATTTCCACGCCGAGTCCGGGCCCCTCCGGCGGTCGCACGCATCCTGCAGCATCGACCCGGCAGGATGTCGCCACCAACTCGTCGCGGAACAGGTTGTTCTTCGACACGTCGGCCTCGAAGTAGCCGGCGTTGTCGATGGCGCAGAGGAAGTGCAGGGTCGCCGCCATGTTGACCCCCGTCATCGAGGTGTGCGGATGGATCGGCAGCTTCCAGGCCGAGGCGAGATGGGCGATCCGCAATGCTTCCGTGACGCCGCCGGTCTTGGAGAGATCCGGCTGGAGGATGGTGATCGCGCGATCCTCGATGACGCGCTGGAACTCGAAGCGCGTGTAGTGGTTCTCGCCGGCCGCGAGCGGCGTGCGACCGAAGCCGGCGGCCATCTGGTAGCTGCGTGCATCGTGGGCGGGAAACGGTTCCTCGAGCCAGCCGACGCCGAGCGCATCGAACCGGGGCATGGCCGCCCGTGCCTTGGCGACGTCGTAGCCCGTGTTCGCGTCGGTGAGGATCGTCAACTGTTCGCCGAACGCCTTGCGCACCGCCTCGACCCGCGCGACATCGTCCGTCACGGTGTCGCCCACTCTCAGCTTGACCGCACGGTAACCCGCCGCGACATGCACGTGCGCTTCGGCGACGAGATCGTCCGGCGGCTGATAGCCGAGCGACAGGCCGCCGGCGTAGGCGGGAACCGGACGCGAGGCACCGCCCAGCAGGCGGTACAGCGGCACGCCCAGCGCCTTGCCGCGGATGTCCCACAGCGCCATGTCGATGCCCGACAGTGCGATGCTCGACCCGGCCCCCATGCCGTGGCTGGCGAGTTGCTTGTCGTAGACGCGTTGCCAGGTGCCGACGACGTCGTGGGCGTCGCAGCCGAGCACCAGTTGGCGCAGCGTGGTCTCGACGAGCTTCGCCACGGCGCCCGGCGCGCGCCCGTGATGCGCTTCGCCCCAGCCGACGAGTCCGGATTCGGTCGTGACCCGCACCATTACGGCATCGCGTTTGACCATGCGGCCCACGCCCAGGGTCACGCTGTTCCCGGGCGGCACCGGAAACGAGGTCGGAAATGCGTCGACAGCGGTGATGCGCAGGCTGGAATCCCGGGTCACGGCTCGCCTCACGCCGCGGCGAGATCGGGCAGCAGATCGATGTCGATCACCCGGTATGCCGGCGCATAGGCGGCGCGATAGGCATCCGAGTGATGCACCGCAGGCCAGCCGTCGGCTGCGCGTGCCTGCATGTAAGCGACGATGTCGGCGCGAGGGAACGGCAGACCGCCCGCGTCCGCCAGGTCGCCGAGGCAGCCGCAGAACTTCGCGAGCTTGTCGAACGATGCCGGCCAGGTGCCCGCGGTTTCGCCGAACGCATCGGCGAGGCTGCCGAGCGACAGCCCTGCTGCCACGTATGGCCGCAGGTGGATGCGGGCCAGCCGGCCATCGGGCGATACCGGGTCGACGAGCGGTTCGTCGGGTCCGGCACCGAGCAGTTCGGCCTCGGTCTCGAGCCGGTCGCGCGCGGCCAGGGCGTCGACCGCGTGAGCCGGTCCGAGCGCTGCCTGGTGCAACAGCTTGTAGACGTCGGCGAGCGCCAGGACCGGATACCGGCCCAGGTGCGCGCCGAGCAATTGCGCGACAAATTTCATGACCTGATTTTCATGGTTTGAGACTCCTCGGGATCGTGCGAACCGAGTGTAACGCGGCCGGACCAACGGCATCCGCACTGCCGGAAGTACTCGGTGATGGGCTGATGTGCCATCCTTCGGGCTGGGAGGAAGCACGATGAATCTTGCAGCACTGTTGCACCGGACGGCGCTCCTGCATGGAGCGCTCGGCGGGGTCGCGTCGGGCGACCGCATTTTGCATACCTTTGCGCAACTGGAACGGCGGGTGGCAGCGCTGGCGCGAAACCTGACCGGCAGGCTCGGCCTCGCGCCCGGCGACCGCCTGGCGCTCGCCATGCGCAATTCGCCGCAATATGTCGAGGCGATGTTTGCCGCATGGCACGCGGGACTCACCGCAGTCCC
>JAYTTO010000231.1:0-5698 GCA_043744975.1 Betaproteobacteria bacterium
GGAAACCCCGGCAGAAAAGGTGGTGCTCGGGCAACTGATCCTCGATGCCCTCAACTGCGCCACCCCGGACGCGTACCAGGCCATCGCGACTGCCTGGAACACGATCACCGAGGCCACTGCTGCCCGCCACAACACGGCGCCGAACGCGGAGAAGGCGTTCTACCATCAGTACATGCAGGGCAACTTCTACGTCATCGACGACATCGGCCAGCCGGTGCCCGACTACTTCCTCGAGTTCTATTCCAACCCGGACAAGAAGGACGATCCGGCCAACATCTACCTGCACCAGCATGTGATCGAGGACGTAAAGGTGAACTCGCTCAACAAGGCCTCACGCAATCTCTACTTCGACCACACGGACCTGATCGAAGGCTACTACCCGCTGGTCCCGCCCGGCTCACCGCCCACCCTCTTCCTGTCGATCGCCGCTGCTGCAATCGGCAAGAACATCCGCTACTTCCGCACGGACGACGGCGCGTCAGGCAGCCTGCCGCTGCATGTCGAAGGCGACAAGACCAAGCGGTGGCTCAAGCGCAACGCCACCCACTTCGTTCAAGTCATCGTCCCGCGCACGCCAGGGGATGACGTGTTCAGGTTGAAGAATTTCGGGGGGTGAGGGGCGCAGATGCGGCGGTAGCGTGATCGTCTTGTGTGCGTGATCGATCATCACTTCACAATCTGGCTGAGGGAAAGTAACCAAGCTGGTTCACTGACGCTTGATCAACTGCGTGACCCTGTTCGAAAGTCTTCCGCTGCGGTCGTGTCAGGCTCAGTCTCCAATCGCCGATGGTGTAGCGATCGCGTGCAAGGCGTCGAGCGGAGTTCTCGGGCGTTGCCGCCACCAGGTGTTGCTGCTGCCCGAGGTGCATTCCTTGGGCGTCAGGCCTGGACCCGACTTTAATACCTGCTAGTAACAGGCTCCCTGGAAAGGCACGTGGCCCCCGGAAACCCGCGCCATTGCTCAGGGTCAGTAAAAAGTGTGCCTCGAAAGTGTCAAAGTCGGGTATCGGCAGCCACCGCGTTCGGCAGGTATTCCTGCTCGAAAATCGTCCGACTGAGATCGCCGAGCATACTCGCGGAAATCGGATAGGCCTCGAAATGCTGATCGCGATAGCGACGCTTTTCATTCAGGACGCGTTCATCCTGGGCGCTTGCCAATCCACGGCGCGGGCCAATCCGAATCCAGATGCCCCCATCGAAACGCACTGGCGGAGCATCGGCCGGCCATACCGTCACCACCGCCATTGGCGCGCCCTCGAGGGTCCGCTGCTCCACAGTGAGCGGCGGCGGCGGAACGGTCTTGCCGACCGTCTTGATGTCCGCAAGCGTCAGTAGCAGTTGGTCGGTGATCTCGATGTTCGCAGTACTGCCGTCGTCGTTGGCGCCGATGAAGACGACACCTGGCCGCCCGTGGTTGGGTAGGTCGTTGGCGAAGGGGCACACGGCTTGCCGCACCTTGTCGGGGGCACCCCCTGCCCACGTGCCCACCTCAGGCTCCGACAGATTGCGCAGGATCACCGGATCGTCCAGATCGACCGCAGACATGAAGAGATGATCGCGAATGAACGTTCGAACCTTCGGGTAGAGCTGATCGTAGCCGCCCACGAGGCGCAGATCCTTGAGCAGTTGTCTGGTAAAGATCAGCTTGGCGCGACTGGCGGCATCCGGCAGCACCGGGTGCTTCACGACGTCCTGCGCGATGGCCTCGACCAAAGGATAGTCACTCACGGTCTGGACGAACGTACCATCGTGGTCAACATCGCCGAGCCCGGCGATGAGATACACCCCTGGAAGGACGGCTACCGGAAACTGGCGGCGAAGGTGGCGAAGGTGGTGCAGGTGGTGCAGGCGGTCGCGCAATAGCCGGCCATCCGTGCCGACCTGCGGGCACGGCGGACCCCGCCGGCAAGACATTCGTCCCTACACGCAACGTCCGCCATCCACCTCGATGCAGGTGCCGGTGATGAACTCGGCTTCGTCCGAAGCAAGCCACAGGGCGGCGTTGGCGATGTCGAGCGGCTTGCTGAAGCGGCCGAGCGGAATCGTCGAAACGAACTTCGCCCGATTCTCCGGCGTATCCGGTACGCCCATGAAATCGCCCATCATCGCGGTCTCGCCGATCACCGGATTGATGATGCAGACGCGGATCTTGTCGGGTCCGAGTTCGACCGCCATGGAGCGGCTGGTCGTGATGGCCGCACCCTTCGAGCCGTTGTACCAGGTGAGTCCGGGCCGCGGGCGGACGCCGGCCGTGGAGCAAATGTTGATGAAGACGCCGCCGCCCTGGGAACGGAAGTGCGGCACACAGTGCTTCGCGCTCAGGAAGAGACTCTTGACATTGACGGCGTAGATGCGGTCGAACTGCTCCTCGGTGACGTTGAGGAGCGGCTGATTGCGATGGGTCGTGCCGGCATTGTTGACCACCACATCCAGACCGCCGAACGCCTGCTTTGTTGCCGCCACCAGACCGGCCCAGTCCGCGTCCTTCGCGACGTCGGCATGCACATACGCGGCCTTGCCACCCGCGGCAGTGATCTCGGCGGTGACGCGCTTGCCGCCGTCATCGTTGATGTCGGCCACCACCACGCGGGCACCCTCGGCGGCAAACCGCTTGGCGATGCCCTCACCGAATCCGGAACCACCGCCGGTAACTATCGCGATCTTGTTCTCGAGTCTCACGCCTGCTCCTCCTCCAATGTGACGGCTGCCGGGTCGATGCCCGGTGCCCGAAAAAAGGCCGGGAGCCTGCAAGGCTCCCGGCCGGTAAGTGTTGATCTACGCAGGGCACCCGCCAAGCCGACCCAAGGGTGCCGCCCCCCCATTTTGGGGTAGCGAACGCAGAGAGATCGGGGGGGTTGTCCAGCGCAAGCTGCGCTGCTAGCAGACGGTCTGCGTGGCGCTGCGGTCGATGGACTTGTTGCCGACAGTGTCGAGCGCGACACCGTGCCGCACGGCGGTGATCTCGGCCAGGATCGCCACGGCGATCTCGGGCGGCGTCTTGCTGCCGATGCGCAGGCCCACCGGGCCATGGAGGCGTTCGAGTTCGGCCTGCGACAGATCAAATTGCGCGAGACGCTCGCGCCGCTTCTCGGTGTTGACGCGCGAGCCGAGTGCACCCACGTAGAAGCAAGGCGACTTCAGTGCCTCGATCAACGCGAGGTCGTCGAGCTTCGGATCGTGTGTGACCGCGACCACGGCGCTGTGACTGTCGAGGTTCAATTCGACCACCACATCATCGGGCATGCCGCGATCGAGCCGCGTGCCGGGCACATCCCAGGTCAGCGCGTATTCTTCGCGCGGATCGCAGACGATGACTTCGTAGTCGAGCGCCTGCGCCATCTGCGCGACGTATTTGGACAACTGTCCGGCGCCGATGACCAGGAGCCGCCAGCGCGGTCCGTGCACCGTGACCATGCGCTTGCCGTCGAAGTCAAGCACGTCGGCGCGCGAGGCGGCAGCGAGCGTGGCGACACCGCTCTGCATGTCGAGCGTGCGGGCCACCAGTTCGTGCCGCTCGATGCCGGCCAGAACGCCCTGAACCGACGCGATGTCCGCCACCGGTTCGAGCACCAGTTGCAGGCGTCCGCCGCACGGCAGGCCGAAGCGCTGGGCGTCCTCCTTGCTGATGCCGTAGAGGGTGGTTTCGGGCTTGTCGACCGCGAGCGACTTCGACCGCACTTTGTCGATCAGATCGTCCTCGACGCAACCGCCCGAGACCGACCCGGCCACCAGACCGTCGCCGCGCACGGCGAGCATCGCGCCAGGCGGACGCGGCGACGACCCCCACGTCTCGGTGACGGTGGCGAGCACCACGCGATGCCCCTCGGCGAGCCACGCCGCCGCGCTCTTGAGAACCTGAAGATCGACACTGTCCATGCTGCGCGTTCCTGGTGGAGTCGTTACGGGACGGCTTGCCGCACCCGGCAGGGTCCGGGCAATCCGCTGCTCCGATACCATGAGGATGCCTCAAAAAGAATCCGGCCTCAACGACCTCCCCCTTGCGGAGGCGGTGGTTGAGGCCGGAAGGGCGGTGCGGCGGCCCGGAGGCCGCCGCATGCCGGACTGCCTTATGCCTTGATCGAACCCTTGATGTTCTCGGGCGTGAACGGCATCTTGCGCACACGGATACCGGTAGCCGCGAAGATCGCGTTACCGATGGCTGCCTGAACCAGAGCCGTCGCCGGCTCGCCCAGACCGCCAGGCGCGTTGTTGCTTTCGATGAAGTTGACGTCGATGGTCTTCGGCGCCTCGTTCATGCGAACCACGCGGTACGTGTCGAAGTTGGTCTGCTCGACAGCACCGTTCTTCACGGTGATCTCGCCGAACAGGCAGGCCGACTGGCCGAAGATCGTGGAACTCTCGATCTGCGCCTTGGCCTGGTCCGGGTGAATCAGCTGACCGGCATCGATCACGTAGGTGACCTTGTCGACCACCACGTCGTAGCCCTTGCTGACGGAGACTTCTGCCACCACCGCGAGGACCGAGTTGTAGCCTTCCATCGAGGCCACGCCACGACCACGGCCTTCGGGCAACTTGCCGCCCCAGCCCGACTTGGTGCGAACGCCTTCAAGCACAGTCTTCAGACGGGCACCCACCGGAACACCGGCGGACAGACCCGACCACTTGTGCTTCTCGCCGCCGAACTCAAGGTTGTCGATCCGGAACTGGATCGGATCCTTGCCTTCGGCCACGGCGACTTCGTCGATAAAGCCTTCGACGACGTAGGCATTCAGATTGTGCGACACGCCACGCCAGTATCCCGGCGTGATGCCCGTGTCGTGCATCTGGTATGTCAGCTTGTGGTTCGGGACCGCATACGGGAAGTTGTCGATCGCCTCGACCGAGAACGGGTCGATGCCATCCTTCACGATGCTGGGGAACAGGCGCGACGAGATCGACGGGCTGGTGCCATGGTAGCGGTACGCGACGAGCTTGCCGGCCCCGTCCAGACCCATCTGCACCTTGTAGTAGCCGCCCGGACGATACGAGTCGTGGGTCATGTCGTCTTCACGGCTCCAGATCATCTTGACCGGAGCACCGACCGCCTTGGAGATTTCCGCGGCGTCGATGGTGTAGTCGACTTCGACACGACGGCCGAAGCCACCGCCCAGGAACGTCGTGATGACGGTGATCTGCTCCGGCTTCAGACCGGTGGCGCCGGCAACCACGAACGGCACCAACTGCTGGAACTGGGTCGGCGTGATGATGGTGGCGCCATCGGCACGGACGTCGGCCGTGGTGTTCTGGGTCTCCATCGGCGAGTGCGACAGGTGCGGCAGTTCGTACGTCGCCTCGTACACCTTGGCGGCGGACTTGAGCGCGCCATCGGCATCGCCGGCTTCGCGGAACACAGCACCGGCCTTATCGGAGGCGTCCTTCAGGCCGCCCCAGACCTTGCCCATGTCGTTGTTGGCGTTCGGGCCTTCGTCCCAGGTGATGCGCAGAAGATCCTTGGCCTTCTTGGCCTGCCAGTACGAATCGGCGACCACGGCAACGCCGCGGCTGTACTGGACGACGGCCTTGACGCCGGGCATCGACTTCGCGCGGGTGTCGTCGAAGCTGGCAACCTTGCCGCCGATCATGGGCGGCATGGCGACCGCGGCGTACAGCATGCCGGGAACCTTGACGTCGATACCGAACGTGGCGGTGGCCGCAACCTTGGCCGGGGTGTCCAGACGCTTCTGCGTCTTGCTGCCGA
>JAYTTO010000232.1:0-11278 GCA_043744975.1 Betaproteobacteria bacterium
CGAAGGTCATCGTGTCGCCGTCGATGATCACGACGATGTTCACCGGAATGCGCTCGTCGCTGCGGCCATCGCCGTCGATGAAATCGGTCGCGGCGTAACGGCCGTCGGGCAGTGCGCGCACGGCCGCTCGTGCCTGCCGCTCGCTCGACGCGAGCATGCCGTCGAACACGGTGGCCAGCGTGGCGCTGCCGTACTTCGTGCAGATCTCCTGGATCCGCCGCTCGGCGATGCGGGCCGCCGCGAGCTGCGCGTTGAGGTCGCCCAACGCGAGTTCCGGCAGTCGGACGTTCTCGCGGATGATCGCAACGATGTCGTCGACCAAACGGTCCGCGCGCATGACGCGCACGCCGGGGAGGCGCAGCCCCTCCTGGTAGATCTCGGAGGCGTTCGCCGGCAGGCTGCCGGGCACGGCGCCGCCGACGTCGAGCCAGTGCGCCACCGTGATGGCATAGCCTACCGGCACGACCCCGTCGAACATCGGCCGCACGACGGCGCAATCGCACCCGTGGGTACCGCCGTTGTAGGGGTCGTTCGTCATGAACACGTCGCCGGGTGCCATGTCGGCCCCGAAGCGGTCGCGCAACGCACGCACCTGGGTCGAGAATGTGCCCGTGAACAGGGTGATGCCGTTGGTCTGGGCGATCAGGTCGCCAGCGACGGTGCAGAGGCCGCACGCGAAATCGAGCACCTCGTAGACCACCGGACTCATGCTGCTCCGCGCCAGGACGATGCCCATCTCGTCGACGACGGCGAGGAGTTTGCCCTGCAGAATCTCCTGGGTCACCGGATCCACGGCAGGGTACGGGCGGGGATCGTTCATGCTGACTCGGGCGGTGGCGGGCGGGCGTCAGCGGACGCCGGTCCGGAGCCGGTCGACGAAAATCGCGCCGATGATGACGCAGCCGAGAACGATCTGCTGGATGTAGCCGTCGATGCGCGCCAGGCCCATGCAATTGGACAGCGCCGTCACGAACAGCGCGCCCAGCAGCGCGCTGTAAGTGCCGCCCACACCACCGCGCAGACTCACACCGCCGATCACCGCCGCGGCGATGCTCTGCAAGGTGACGTTGCCGCCGAGATTCGGTTCGCCGGAGCCGGTGCGCGCCGTCAGCATCAGGGCGCCGATGGCGGCGAGCACCGAGCACACGACGTAGGCCGTGGTCAGATAGCGCCGGCTCGGCAGCCCGGCGAGCGCCGCCGCCCGTGGATTGCCGCCGATCAGATAGAGCGAGCGGCCGAACACCGTCCAGGTCAGCATGAGGTGTATGCCCGCCAGCACTACGATCGCGATGACGACCGGCGCCGGCACGCCGAGCAGCGTGCCGCTGTAGAGCAGCGTGCTGAATTCCTTCGGGACGTCGAACACCGGCCGACCGTCGGAAATGGTGGTGGCGATACCGAAGCAGATGTTGAGGCTGCCCAGCGTGGTGACGAATGCGTTCACCCGCAGCACCGATATGCAGATGCCGTTGAACAAGCCCACCGCAAGACCGATGCCGAGTGCCGTCAGGCCGCCCATCGCGATCACGAGCCACATGTCGCCTTGACCGTGGGCGACCATGCCCGTCATCACCAGCGCAGCCGCGACGCTGACAGTGGAGACGCAGGTGCCGAGCGACAGGTCGAACCCGCGGGTGAGGATGACGACCATCTGGGCCGTGGCGAACACGGCGATGTAGCTGGTCTGTTGAACGACGTTGAGCAGGTTGCCCGGCGACAGGACCAGCGGCTCGATCAGGGCGAATCCGGCTTCCATGACCACGAGCGCGATGATCAGCCCGTAGCGGGCCATGAAGTTGGCCACTGCCCGGCCCGGCCCCACGCCGGTCTTGCGCGGCGTCGTCTCGCTCATGGCACACGCCCGCCGCGGTGGCGTGCGACGGATGCGTGGGCGGTCGGCCCGCGCGGGTCAGCGCTCGCGAGCATCCTGGTTCCTCCTTTTTGCGAGTTCGTCCAGCGCGACCGCGGCCACGACGATGATGCCCATGAAGATCGTCTGGATCTTGCTGTTGATCTTCAGCAGGTTCATGGCATTGGTCAGGATCGAAAGAAAGAGCGCCGACAGGGCGACCATCTCCACCCGTCCGACGCCGCCTCTCAGACTCACGCCCGCGATCACGGCGGCCGCGATGCTCTCCAGCATGAGATTGCCGCTCATCGTGGCCTGCCCCGAACCGAGCCGGGCGGTGAGCAGCAGGCTCGTGAGCGATGCCAGCATGCCGCACAGCGTGTAGGCGAGGATCAGGTAGAAATTCGTGTTCACGCCCGACACCATGGCCGCCTGCACGTTGCCGCCGATGGCGTGGATGTAGCGTCCCACCGTGGTCTGCTTCTGCATGACCCAGACCAGTAGCAGGACCGCGAGGCTCACATACACCGGCATCGGCAGACCGAACCAGATGGCGCGGCCGAAATCCTTCACGAAGACCTCGGGCATGCCGTAGATCGGGATGCCGTTGGTCAGCAGCAGCGCCACACCGGTCGCGATGGAACTGGTGCCCAGCGTGACCATGAACGGCGAGATCCGGAGGAAGGCGACGCAGGCCCCGTTGATCAGGCCGGTCACGAACCCGCAGGCCATGCCGGCCGCGATGCCGGCCGCGATCGCCATCGGCACCTGATCGGGCGACGCTTCGAGCATCACCGCCATGACCTTCGCCGTGACCACGCTGGTCAAGGCGATGACCGCGCCGACCGACAGATCGAAGCCGCCGACGACGAGTACCAGCATCTGGCCGGCGGCGACGATCATCAGGGCGCAGGAATTGCGCAGGACGTTGAAGATGTTGAACATGCCCACGAAGCGCGGCTCGAACAACACCAGCAGCAGGATCAGCACGGTGAGCAGCGCGGGCAGGAAACCGATGCGCCGCAGTGCGCGCCCGAGAGCGGCGGTGCCGATGCGCCGCGCCGTCGGTGCCGGCGGCGGTGTATCGAGGGCGGTGGACGTCATGGCGCGCCCTTCACGCGATTGCGGCCACGGCCGGCGTCGGGAGCGATGCCGTCGGGCTCTGGGTGTCCTGACGGAAGAAGCGGTCGAGGACGGCCTGTTCGTTGATGTCGGCGCCGGACAATTCCGCGACCATTCGCGACTGGTGCATCACGTACAGCCGGTTCGACAGATGCAGCACTTCGGGCAGCTCGGAGGACACCAGGACGATCGCCGCGCCCATGCCGAGGAGGATGTTCATCAGCTCGTACACCTCGAGCTTGGCGCCGACATCGATGCCGACGGTGGGTTCGTCGAACAGGAAGACGCGGATGTCGCGCGCGAGGCCGCGTCCGAGCACCACCTTCTGTCGATTTCCGCCGGAGAGCCGGCCGACCGCGGGTTCGATCTGCGCCGGGCGCAGCTTCAGCCGGTCGACGATGTCCTGGATCGTCTTCTTTTCCTCGTTGCGCCGGAGCACCTGGCCGTGCGCGAAGGCGGGCAGATCCAGTGCCGCCATCGAGACGTTCTCGCGGATCGGCCGCGCCAGGGCCAGACCCTCGGCCACCCGGTCGGACGGGAAATAGCAGACGCCGGCGCGCAGCATCGACGCGGGATCGAGGGCGGTCGTCGGCTGGCCGAACAGATGGATCGTCCCGGTGGCGATGGGATCGAGGCCGAAGACGGCGCGGATCAATTCAGACTTGCCGCAACCGACGAGTCCGGCGATGCCGGTGATCTCGCCGACGCGCGCGTGGAAACTCACGTTCCGGACGAGGCCGGACGCCAGCGTGAGGTCGCGCACGTCGAGCGCGGTTGCCGCGGGACGATGATCGATGTGCGGGAACAGGACGTCGATCTTGCGTCCCGCCATGAGTTCCACCAGTTCGGTTTCGGAGATCGAATCGGCGTTCACCGTGGCGATCTTGCGGCCGTCGCGCAGGATGGTGATCCGGTCGGCGACCTGCTTGATCTCGCCCATGCGATGCGAGACATAGATGATGCCCACGCCCTGGGCGCGCAGGCGGTCGATCAGTTCGAACAGCCTGATGGTTTCGGCTTCTGTCAGCGAGGCCGTCGGTTCGTCGAGGATCAGCAGCCGCACGTCCGTCAGCAGGGCCTTGGCGATCTCCACCATCTGCTGGTGCGCGCGCGACAGGCTGCCGACCGTGGCGGTCGGGTCGAGATCGAACCCGAGCGCGGCAATGACTTCGCGCGCCCTGGTCCGCATGGCCCGCTTGTTCAGGAAGAAGAATCGGGCGTGCTCGCGCCCGAGAAACAGGTTCTCGTCGACGGTCATCTCGGGCACCAGGCTGAACTCCTGGAAGACCGGGCTGATGCCCATGACGCGTGCCTGGTGCGGGTTCAGGCGCCGGATCTCGCGCCCCTGGTAGACAAACCCGCCGTGGTCCTGCGCGTAGGTGCCGGCGATGATGTTGATCAGAGTGGACTTGCCCGCGCCGTTCTCGCCGAAAAGGACATGCACCTCGCCGTGACGCAGGTCGAAGTCGACCGCGTCGAGCGCGAGCACGCCCGGGAAGCGTTTCGAGATGCCGGTCAGGGCCAGCAGGGTTCCGGCGGTGTCGTTCATGCGGTGATGGATGGTGAGTGCGCCCGCCATGCGACGCGACACCGGAAGCGGTGCACGGCGGGCGCCATCAGGTCACTTGGCGGTAACGGAGTAGACCGGCTTCCAGGTGGCGGGCGCCAGCACCAGACTCATGTTGATCTTGCTCTGGTTGGACTTGGCGACCATGTCGGGAATCGGCTTGACGTACTTCATCAGCGGCTTCTTCTCGAGGGCACGCACGGCCATGTCGATCGCGACCCGGCCTTCCAGCACCGGATACTGCGTCGCGAAGCCGAGGATCTCGCCCTTGTTGAGCGCGTCGAGCATCGCCTGGTTCTCGTAGGAAGACATGATCATGATGTCTTTCCCGCGGCCGATTTCGGCAACGGCACCGATCGCCGCTTCCGCCGTCGGCGCCGTGCCCCAGATGACGTTCATGCCCGGATAGGTCTGAAGCGCGTCCTGGACCAGCTTCAACTGCACGGCCACACCGCTGTCGCCGAACTTCTCGTCGAGCAGCTTGACGCTGGTGCCCTTGATGGCGGCCTTGAAGCCGTCGTTGAACTTCTCGGCCCAGCCCGAGCCGGCCGGTCCGGGGAAGGTCACCGCTTGAGCAGCTTTGCCCTTGAGGCTCTTGACCAGGTAATCCCCGGTCTGGTGCCCCATGGTGTCGAACTCGACGAACATCTTCGCGGTGGTTTCGGCCTTGTCGACCGGATTGACCGTGCTGATGACCGGTTTGCCCTTCGCCATGCCTTCCTTGAACTTCTGCGACAGTCCGGCCTCGGAGATCGCGCCGACGACGATGGCGTCGAAATTGGACGCCATGCAATCGTCGAACTGCGAGAGCTGCTTGGGCAGATTCTCGTAGCCGCCGGCCTCGTACATCGTCATGTTGACGCCCATGCGCTTGGCTTCCTCGACGATGCCGTAGGCGACCGCCACCCAGAAGCTGTCCTTCATGTGCGGGAACAGCACGCAGATCTTCCACGGTTTCGCCGCCTTGGGCAGCGGCGAGTAATCCACCGGCACGTTCTTGCCCGACGTGGCATCGAACACCTTGATCGGCCACCACTTGTCTTCGGCACTGGCCTGACCACCCGCCAGCAGCGCCAGACCGAGTGCTGCACCGGCCCACTTCGTCATCGTTTTCATCGTGATCCTCTCCCTATGGACATGCGTTGCGACAGCCACGCACACACTTGGCGAACACGGACACTCTGCCCGCGTTGACGCCCACCGCTCACACCGGTCGGTCCCGCAGACGTCGAGACGACCGCGATTCCCGCCATTGGTACTTCCCGGCAGCGCCCACCAGGCCGGGCTCTTGTAATGCAACCCTGGCGCCAGATGAGCCGCACGCGTCACGTGTTCGTGAGGACATAGGTGCCGTGCGGGTCGAGTTCCGCGACCCATCCTGGCTCGACCACAATGGAGGTGGTCTCCTCTTCGATCACGGCCGGGCCGACGACGACGTTGCCCGCGAGCATCCTGGCGCCGTCGTAGATCGGCGTCGACAGGCGCTCGATGCGCCCGTCGATCGAGAACACCACGCCGCGCTCGGAGTCCTTTGCCGCCGACGCATCCGGCCCGCCTTGCGCATAGCGCGGCGGCTCCGGCTTGGGCACCCGGCCGAACACGGTGCTCTCCAGGTTGACCAGTTCCGCGAGGCTGTCCGGTTCATCGTAGGTGAACAACTGCTTGTGCACCTGGTCGAGCCGCGCGCGGATTTCGCGCAACGTGGTCAGCGAGATTTCCATCGAGCCGAGTTCAACGGTGCATTCGTGGACCTGACCGACGTAGCGCAGGTCGACGCTGCGTTCGATCGCGATGGCGCTGTCGGCGAATCCTTCGGCGCGCAGCGTTTCGATCGCGTCCTTCTCGATGCCGGCGTAGAGGTTGCGGATGGCCTCGAAATCCGCGTTCTCGTCCAGGCGCATCAGGCAGGCCGCCATGTAGTTGTACTTGACGTCGGAGATGATCTGGCCGAAGGCGCAGAGTCCCGAGGCGAGTTTCGGCACCAGCACCTGACGGATCCCCATTTCGGTGGCGAGGGCGGTGATGTGCAGCGGTCCGGCCCCGCCCGCCCCGACCAGCGCGAAATCGCGCGGGTCGTACCCACGTTCGATGGAAACGCGCCGCATGCCGCCGACCATGTTGTTGTTGACGATCCGGAAGATGCCGTAGGCCGCTTCGTCGACCGTCATGTCGAACGGGCCGGCAACGCGGTTCTGGATCGCGTCGATGGCGGCTTGCCGATCGAGCTTCAGTCTGCCGCGCAACAGGTGTTCCGGATGCAGGTACCCGAGCACCACGTTGGCGTCGGTCACCGTGGGCTCGCGGCCGCCGCGGCCATAACAGGCCGGGCCCGGAACCGCGCCCGCGCTCTGCGGCCCCACCAGCAGCAGACCGCTCTGGTCGATCCACGCGATCGAGCCGCCGCCGGCACCCAGGGTTTCGACCTGGATCATCGGGACGCCGATGCGGTAGCGCAGAAAATCGATGTTCTTGGTGATGTTCGTGCGCCCACCCTGGGTCAGGGTGATGTCGAACGAGGTTCCGCCCATGTCGACCGTGATGATGTTGTCGATGCCCAGTGGTTTGGCGAAATACAAACCCGCCTGCGGCGCCGAGGCGGGTCCGGAGTTGATCGCATAGACCGCCTTCTGCGCCATCGCCCGGCCCGTGGCCATGCCGCCGTTCGATTGGAAGTACTGCACCGGCGTTTTCAGGCCGCGCTTGCGCATATAGGCGTCGATCCCGTTCACGTATCCCTGCAAGACCGGACCGAGATAGGCATTGAGGATCGTCGTCGACGTGCGCGTGTATTCGCGCGTCTGGGGAAATACTTCCGACCCGAGGGACAGGAACACCCCGGGCAACATCTCGCGCACGATTGCCGCCGTGCGGCGCTCGTGTGCGGTGTCGAGAACCGACCACACGTACGAGATGACAACCGCCTGCACCTGCTCGCGGCGGAACAGCTCGCAGCCGGCGCGCACGTCCTCTTCGTGCAGCGGCATATGTTCCTTGCCGTCGGAACGGATGCGTTCGCGCACGGGGACCCGAAGATAGCGCGGCACCAGCATCCGGGCCGGCGGGTACTTCGCGTCGTAGCGGTGACCGTCTTCCTTGTGACCGAGGCGGATCTCGATCGAGTCCTCGTGTCCCGAAGTGCACAACAATCCGACCTTGACGCCCTTGAACTGGATCAGCGCATTGAGCGCGACGGTAGTGCCGTTGATGCAGAGATCGGTATCGGCGAGGATGTCCTCCACCGGGCGGCCCACGGCGGCACTGATCTGCTGCAACCCGGCGTCGATGGCCAGCGCGCCGTCGTCCGGCGTCGACGTGGATTTGAAGAGACGGACGTTGCGCTCGTCATCGGCAAAAACGAAGTCGGTGAACGTGCCGCCGGCGTCGATGCCGAGTCTGTATTTCTTGCTCATTCTGGGTGTGTGCCGGGATCGCTGGAACTTCGCATCGGCATCAGGCGCCGAGGCGATCGCCGCGCAGCCGCGTCGTCGCCTCGCGGTCGATGGCAAGCGTCTCCGGATCGATGACGACACCATACTCCGACTGCGCGCCCATGACCGATACGATGCCGTTGCGGACGTCGTCGGTCACGCTCTCGACCGGACGCTCGAACGGGTTGCCGTAGCCGCCGCCGCCGGGATTGTGATTCGCCGCACGCTCCCCGGGCCTGACGGTGACGACGACGTTGTCGCGGTACACCTTCGCGCCGTTGGCGGTGTGCACCACCAGTCGTCCGACCTTGGCATCGATCAGCTCGCTGTGCGCGCCCGCCGCGCCGAGCGCCGGGAACCGGCGGCCTTCGCCGAAGGTGATGACCGTCATCTCGTGGTCGAGCGGCTCGACCTCCCATACCGTGCCGGAGCCGCCGCGAAATTTGCCGGCACCGCCGCTGTCGGTCATGAGCGAGTAGCGGTGAATGATGATCGGATAGGAGTATTCGAGCACTTCGATGTCGCCCGAGGTGAGGGCGCCGAAGCAGCATTGCGGCCCGCAGGCGTGCCAGCCGTCCATGTAGGCCGTGGCGCCGGCGCCGGAGATGATGCTCGCGAGGATCATGCTCACGTATTCCTCGTTGTTGCGCTTGTCCTGGCCGGCGATGTTCACGCCGTTCGCGTGACCCCACGATGCCACCGCACGGTCGGGGGCGGCGCGCTCGAGCGCCTTGCGCACGGCGTCGGCCAGGGTCTCCATCGGAGTGGTCGTGCAATTGACGGACGGGGCCGGTTCGACCGCGTTGCACAGGGTGCCCTTCGGACCGAGGTCGAGTTCGACGCAGCGGTACAGCCCCTCGTTGTACGGCGGATCCACCTGCGCGAACATCATCAGGCCGAGGTAGATGCCCGAGACCGTGTTGCCCGCATACGAATTGATGAAGTACGGAATCTGCGGCGGACTGTGGATGGCGATCTTGCAGGTATCGCCACGGATCTCCACCCGCGCCTTGATCTCGAGGTCGCCGAAGCCGTGTCCCGCGTCCTCGACCAGCGCGCTGTCTTCGTACACCCCATCGGGCAGCGAACCGATCAGGGCCCGCATCTGGCGGTCGGCCATGTTCATCAGCTCGTCGATGCAGGCGCGGACGGTTGGAACGCCGTACTTGTCGAGCAGCGCGATCAGGTTGCGTTCGCCGACCTTGACCGCGCCGTACTGGGCGCGCAGATCGCCTTCCTGATCGCGGCGGGCCCGCATGTTGGAGAGCATGAAGTTGACGACGTCCTTGCGCTCCTTGCCGCGGTCCCACAACTTCACCGGGGGAATGTGCAGCCCCTCGGCATACAGATCCTTCGCGTCCGGGTTGTACCCGGCGGGCACCGGCCCGCCGATGTCGGTCACGTGCCCCTTGCACACGGTCCAGAACACCAGTGCGCCCTGGTAGAAGACCGGGTTGTACATGCAGCAATCGAGGATGTGGCTGCCCATGTAGCGCGGGTCGTTGTGGTAGATCACATCGCCTTCGTTCAGATCGTCGCCGAAGTAGCCGGCCACCGCCTTCATGGCCGGCATGAGCGAACCGAGATGGATCGGGATGTCCTGCCCCTGGAGGATCATCTCGGCCCGGTCGTTGAAGATGGCGTTGCTGTAGTCGTGCGCGGTGTTGAACACGCTCGAGCGGGCGGTCTTCTCGAGCGTGAGCGTCATCTCGCGCTGCGTGGTTTCGAGCACGCCGCGCACGACGGACAAGGTGATGCGGTCGATGGTCGTGCTCATGGCGTGCTGTCCTTTGTTCGGCTGAGGGCGGGCAACCGCGACGGCGCGGCGGCAACCGCTTTCAACGCAATGCCGCTCTCATGCCTGCCACCTGTTCCTTGCGGTCGCGCCGCGCTGCCAGCGCCTGTTCCAGATCGACCTTGACGAACCTGGCTTTGTAGTTCGGTTGCATCTGGGCGATCTTGTCCATGTCGGCGCTGATGACGGTGCCGATCATGGCGTAGCCGCCGCCCGAGACCGCGTCGCGATGCAGGATGATCGGTTCGACCCCGCCGGGCACCTGGATCGAGCCGTACGGATAGCCGGCATCGACGATGTTCGAGGGGTCCGAACCGGCGCCGAACGGCGGCTGGCGCGGACGGAATTCGAGCGGACGCCCGTTGCGGTAGCGGTAGCCGATGCGGTCGGCTTCGGGCGCGACCGTCCAGGTGTCTTCGAAGAAGCGCGCCGCCGAGGCGTCGGTGATGCGGTGATAGTAGAGACCGGGCATGACCCGCAGCTCGACCTCCTTCGGTAGCGGCATGGCGAGCGCCGCCGGCAGTCGCCGACCGGCGCGGGCACCGGCGGGGGCGGCGCCGACCTGCAGCACATCGCCGACCGCGAGCTTGCGACCCATGAAGCCGCCGAACGCGCCGAGGCCATAGGTGGAACGGCTGCCCAGCACCATCGGCACGTCGATGCCGCCGGCCACGGCGACATAGGCGCGCGCCCCGGTGCGCATGAAGTCGAACGACACGACGGTGCCGGCGCGCACTGCGATGGCTTCGTTGGTCGCCGCAGTCACGCTGTCGAGCTTCGGGGTCATGGTCGAGCCGGCGACGGCGATGATGGCGTCGTCGAGAAAGCGCAGCTCGGGACCGAGCAGGGCGCATTCGAGCACCGCGGCATTCTCGTCGTTGCCGACCAGAAGGTTGGCGGCACGGAAAGAATACTGGTCGAGTGCCCCCGACAGCGGAATGCCGATGTTGTAGTAGCCGACCCGGCCGGCATCCTGGACCGTGGTGGCGAGCCCGGGCTTGATGACCTCAATTGCCATGCAGCACCTCCAGCAGCGAGCGGTTGTAGGCGGCGGGATCGGCGAGAAACTGCTTCAGCGAAAACTTCACCGGGCGGATGCGCAGATCGAAGGTGCCGGCGGCGACGCGCTCGAGCGCCGCATCGTAGGCCGCGCGATCGATCGATTCGAACTTGACGATGTCGCCTGGCCGGAAGAAGGCCATGAAGTCCTTCAGGTAGGGCAGGCCCTGCGCCGGATCGAAGATCGGTGCCGGCGTGATGCCGAACATCTGGTAGCCGCCGGCCCCGCGTACCGAGTAGATGGCATTGAAGCAGCCACCGTGACCGATCGTGAGCTTGGGCGTGTCGGTGCGCGGCCGCAGGTACTTTGGCACTTCGATCTGCCGGGCGCGCTCGACCATCTGGAACATGAACGGCAGCCCGGCGACGAAGCCCACCATCGACACGAACCAGGGCGAACCGCTGTAGGCGGCCACGAAGTCGGCGACGCTGGCGTAGCCGTTGACGCGCGCGGCGTA
>JAYTTO010000233.1:0-2608 GCA_043744975.1 Betaproteobacteria bacterium
GTATCCCTGCGCACGATGCTCGACAACATCCGCATCATCGTGCCGATCAGGGGTCTGCGGGCCTGCCGGCGCGACAACCGGCCGGCGCTGTGCGCCGACATGCCGCAATCCCTGGTCCGGCTGCAGCGCCGGGAGCACTACCGCATCCAGACGCCCATGGGCAAGCCGGTACATGCGACGATTCTGCTGAACGGCACAGCCGGCAACAGCAGCGTGCGCATCCCGCTGTTCGACATCAGTTGCGGTGGTGTCGCGCTGATCGAGGAGACCGCGGTTCTCGACGACACCATCGGTCACGGGTATCCGCAGTGCCGCATCGATCTGCCCGGGATCGGCGTCATCGAGGCCATGCTGGAGGTGCGCGATTCGCGGGAGTTCACGCTGCGCAATGGCGCCTGGCGCCGGCGCATCGGCTGCCAGTTCAAGAATCCTTCGTCCTCGGTGCTCGCGGCGATCAACCGCTACATCATGAAGCTCGAGCGCGAACTCAACGCCCGCCGCGCCGACCTGGAGTAGCAGTAGTACCCCCCCAGCCTTCCGTTGGTCGGCACCCCCCAATGGGGAGCCAGGGCGCTTCGGAGCGGCCGTGCGCGCCCTGTATCCCTTCGCTTGATGTTGTAACCCCAGCCCTCGCGCAGTCAGCACTCCGATGGAAGCACGGCGTTGGTCGACACCCCTCGTCTATACCGTCGGATGCAGCCGGTGGAAGGTGGTCTCGCCCTGGTAGGCGCGGCCGGCGCGCACCAGCATCTCCTCGCCCATGTGCGGCGCTACCAGTTGCAGGGCGATCGGGGTGCCCTTCGCGGTGAAGCCGGACGGGAGCGTGATGGTCGGGCTGCCGCTCATGTCGAACGGTGACGTGAACCGCATCAGCGACAGCAGCGCGGCGGGATCCTGGCCGAGCGTCGCCATGTCGGCCATGGTCGGCGAGGCGATGAACTGCGCCGGAACGATCAGCAGGTCGATGTTCTCGAACAGCGCCGCGAGACGGCCGCGGAAGGCGTGACGCCGCAGCAGGATCTTCTGGTAGTCGAGCGCGGTGACGCCGGCGGCGACATCGATGAACCCGGCAAGGCCGGGGCCGTATTCGCTGCGCCGCGACGGATAGGTGGCTTCGTGCGCGACCGCGGTCTCGACCGCGCAGTTCGGCGCCCAGTCGTCGAGCACTTCCTGCGGCGCGGGAAACGCGATGTCGACGATGGTCGCCCCCAATCCCTTGAACAGCCCGATCGCGTCCTGCACCGACTTCACCGTGAGCGCCTCGACGCCATCGAAGGCATAGTGCTCGTCGACCCCGATGCGCACGCCGCGCATGCTGCCGGACCAGCGCAGGTAGTCGGGCACCAGTTCCAGGCTCGCGGTCGGGTCGTTCGGGTCCGCGCCGGCGATGGCGCCCAGTACGACACCGCAATCGGCGGCGCTGCGACACATCGGGCCGAGGTGGTCGAGTGAGGCGGCCAGCTCGAACGCGCCGTAGCGGGAAACCCGGCCCCACGTCGGCTTGATGCCGGTCACGCCGCTCGCCGCACACGGAAAGCGGATCGATCCGCCGGTATCGGATCCGATCGAGGCGTAGCCCAGTCCTGCGGCCATCGCCACGCCGGAGCCGCTGGACGATGCCCCGGACCAGTGGTCCGCGTGCCACGGATTGACCGGAACCTCGATGGTCGGATGGTGGTCGGCGAACGCGCCTTCGGTGAGCTGCAGCTTGCCGAGGCAGACGGCGCCGGCGTCGTACAGGCGTTGCGTGACGGTGCCATTGAACGCGGGCTTGAAGTCATGGTGGATCGTCATCCCGGCTGCCGTCGGGATGCCTGCGGTGTAGCAGAGATCCTTCAGGGCGATGGGCACACCGTGCAATGTCCCGCGATAGCGCGACCGCATGATCTCGTTCTCGGCCTGCCGCGCCTGCGTCAGCGCCAGTTCGGGCGTCGGCAGCGCATAGGCGTGGAGCTTCGGATCGAGCGCTTCGATGCGTTGCAGCATCGCCTTGGTCAGTTCGACCGGCGACACCTGCCGGGTACGGATGAGATGGGCGACTTCTGTCAGCTCGAGGAAGTGCAGGTCGGTGGCGTTCATGTCGTTCAGGTCCTGTCGTAGAGATCAAGATATCGCCGTTCGACACTAGCGCTCCGCGGCCCCGATGAACAGCCGTTGGCTGTTTTGGTGCGTGTCGGATTCCGAACGCTGCAAACCGGGTCATGCCGGATAGCCGCCGCTTCAGGTTTCGATGCGCTCGCGGTCAGCGGGATTTGCGGCGGGTGCCGGATCGTCCGGAAGGGGAGCCATCAACTGCACGTCGATCGTCAACAGCCGTTCGCCACGCATTACGGTGAGGATTACCCGCTGCCCGAGCCGCACCAGGCCGACCCGGTTGCGCATCTGCGCCGCGCCGCGTACCGGGCTGCCATCTACCGCCAGCACGACGTCTCCACGCCGCAAATCGGCGCGGGCAGCAGCACCGTCGACGATAGTGTCCACGATCAGCGCGCCGCGTGCGGTATGCAGGGAAAGTGCGGCGACGATGTCCGGGGTCACGTCCTGAGCTGTGACCCCGAGACGCGCCCGCCGCATGGCGCCGTGCTCGATCAATTGCGCTGCCACTTCC
>JAYTTO010000234.1:0-3944 GCA_043744975.1 Betaproteobacteria bacterium
GAGGACGTGGCGATCACGGGCAACGTGCTGGCCAACGACACCGACGTCGAGACCCAGCCGACCCCCGGCGGCGTGATCAACCTGGGTGCGGAACTGGTCTCCGGCCCCGCCAACGGCACCCTCGCCTTCAACCCGGATGGCACGTTCGTGTTCACGCCGGATGCCAACTTCGCCGGCAGCACCAGCTTCGTCTACCGCGCCAGCGACGGCAGCGCGACCAGTGGCCCGACCACCGTCTCGCTCAATCTGACGCCGGTCAACGATGCGCCGGTCATTGCCGGCGTCGACGATCGCGCCGTGGGCGAGGGCGATGCCGTCGATATCGAGATCAGCGTCATCGATCCGGATGCCGGCGACACCCGCGTCTTCGAGCTGGTGAACGGTCCGGCGGATGCCGTGCTCACGCCCGATGGCCACTTCCAGTGGACCGCGCCGGCCGGTGCCCCGGTCGCACCCGGCAACGTGTTCGATGTGACCGTCCGGGTGACCGATGCTGCTGGCGCAGCCGACACGGAGAGCTTCAGCCTGACGGTCGAACCGATCCCGCTGCGGGTCGTCAGCCTCACCCCCGGCACCAGCGGGTTCTCGGTACGCTTCAATCGTCCGGTCGAGACCTCGCAGATCAACCTGTACAGCGACACCGATCGTCCGGCGCCGGTCCTCGGCGCGCCGGACATCCGGGTCCAGGCGGTCGGGGCAACCCGTCCGCTGAGCGGCTCAGTGGTGTTCGACGCCGACAAGCAGGGCTTCACCTGGGTGCGCACCGGTGCGGCCTTCAACGGCGGCAGCTACGACATCCGGCTATCGGCCGCCGCCAACGGGTTCATCGACCAGACGTCGGCGCATCGCCGGCTCGACGGCGACCAGGACGGCATCGCGGGCGACGACTTTGTCACCCGCATCACGATCGCTGCCCCGGCCGGGATCCGCACCTTGTCCCTGCCCGACTTCATGCGCGGGCCGGGACAGCCGGTCGAACTGCAGAACGCCGGCCTGCCGTTGACGCTGTCGGATGGTGCCGGGGTGCGCAGCGTGCGGGTCGACATCGCGCACAGCGAATCCCTGCTCGCGATCGGCGGCTTCACGCTGAGCGCCTCGGCTCTGGCCGCCGGTGGCATCGCTACCTTGACCACCACGCCGGACGTCACCACGCTCACGGTCACCTTCACGACGGCCCTGGGCGCGGGGCCGGTTGCGCTGGGCCGGTTGAGCGCCACGGTGCCGACGACCGCCGCCTATGGCGCCGGTCAGGTGCTCGACTTGCGCAACGTCGTCATCACCGGGAATGGCGGCGGCACCATCGCTGCGCGGGCCGATGACGCCTACCAGCTCGTCGGCTATCTCGGCGACGCTACGGGCAACGGCGCCTACACCACGCTCGACCTGGCGCGCATGCAACCGGTGTTCGCGCGCATGTCGACGCCGGGCGGCTACAACGTCGGGTTCGGCGCCTGGCGTCTCAGCGACCCGCTGCTGGTGGGCGATGTCAACGGCAACGGGTCTTTCAACGCGATCGACCAGTTGCGCCTGTTCCAGCATCTGAACGGTGCATCCGCGGCGACAACCGGCATTCCGGTGCTGCCCCCCGGCGCCGTGCCGCTCACGTTCGCCGGGCCCGATCCAGTGGTCAGCATCGGTTCCAATCCCACCGGAACGTCGGGCGGCACGGTCATCGTCCCGGTCAATCTCGATCTCGCTGCCGGCCTCGAGTCGGCACAGATCGAGATCGGGTACGACCCGACGGTGCTGGAGGTGGTCATGGTGCGCAAGGGCAGCCTGACCAGCGATTTCCAGTGGTTCATCGTGAAGCAGGAGGCCGGCCTCATCCGCATCGACACCAGTCGCATCGGCGCGCTCGACGGCGGCACCGGCAGTCTGGTGGACATCGAGTTCCGCATCCGGGCGGATGTCTCCTCCGGGACGAGTTCGACCCGGGTCGATCTGCGCAATGCCACCCTCAACGACAGCCGGCTTACGCTCAACCCGGCGCCGCGACCAGGCCCCGACGCCACCGATGGCAGCATCGGCATCCGGCCGCCGACGGTGAGCCGGAACAGCGGCGCCCCGGGCGGGGTGGACTGGACGCGCACGTTCGAGATCCGTCGGAAGACCGGCGAGCACACGCCGCCGCCGACGTTCGCCGAGTGGATGAACGCGGCCTGGGCCAAGGACCTCACCGACCGGTTGGCGGCGCCGGCGGGCAGCGAAGGAACCGACAAGCCGCGCACCGGCCTGGCGGGCCGCGACTTGCTGCGCAACCTGTCGCGCAGCTTCCGGTAGTCCGCTGCGGCGCGGTACCCTCTGGCGGTTCCCGCCCGGGACCCGCCAGAGGCGGATACCGTCGGCCGGAATGTGCGTGCATGGCTGACATATAATCCGATACAAATCCGGTAGATCCTGAACCAGCCGCAACGTACACGTCGCAAACGCATGGAACTGTTCGCCTTCGGCGTCAATCATCAGACCGCACCGCTCTCGATCCGGGAGCAGGTGGCGTTTCCGGCCAACGATCTGCAGCCGGCTTTGCGCGATCTGCTGGAGCGCCAGCCGGTGAGCGAGGCCGCGATCATCTCCACCTGTAACCGCACCGAGGTCTATTGCGCGACCGCCGAGCCGGCACAGGTGGTGGGCTGGCTGGCCCAGCATCATGGCCTGCCTGCGGATCGGCTCCAGGCATCGCTGTACCAGTTGCCGCGCGAACGCGCGGTCAGCCACGTATTCCGCGTCGCGAGCGGGCTCGAGTCGATGGTGATCGGCGAGGCGCAGATCCTCGGCCAGATGAAGCAGGCCGTCCGCGAAGCCGAGGCGGCGGGCACCCTCGGGACCGTGCTCCACAAGCTGTTCCAGCAGACCTTCTCGGTGGCGAAGGAAGTGCGCACGCGCACCGAGATCGGCGCCAGCTCGGTGTCTCTCGCCGCCGCCGCGGTCCGGGTGGCGGAAGGCATCTTTCCGTCGGTGGCCGAGCAATCCGTCATCTTCGTCGGCGCCGGCGAGATGATCGATCTCTGTGCCACCCACTTCTGTGCCCGCGCGCCGCGCATGGTGACATTTGCCAACCGCACCCTGGAACGTTCGCAGGCACTGGCCGAGCGGTTCGCCGGCCGCTCCATCCCGCTGGGAGATCTGCCCGAACACATCGCCGGGCACGACATCGTCGTCACCTGTACGGCGAGCCAGTTGCCGATCATCGGCAAGGGCTTGATCGAGCGCGCCTTGCGCGCCCGCCGACATCGTCCGATGCTGATCGTCGATCTGGCGGTGCCGCGCGATGTCGAACCCGAGGTCGGGCGCCTCGGCGACGTCTTCCTCTACACCGTCGACGATCTCGGTCGCATTGTGCAGGAAGGGTTCGATCAGCGCCGGGCCGCGGTCAGTGCCGCCGAAGCCATCATCACCGCCGGCGTCAGCGATTTCATGCACTGGCTGCAAGGCCGGCGCGTGGTGCCGGCGATCCGCGCGCTGCGCGAGCGCGCCGAGCAGCTCCGGCAGCATGAAGTCGAGCGGGCGGCGAAGGCCCTGGCGCGGGGCGACGATCCGCGCGCCGTTCTCGAAGCCTTGTCGCAGGGGCTGACGAACAAGTTCCTGCATGCACCGACGAGCGCGCTCAACAGCGCCAACGGTGAAGAGCGCGACCGGCTGATCGCCACGCTCGGCCGGCTCTACGCCATCCCCCGCGAGGAATGAAACCCAGCATCGAGGCCAAGCTCGCGCAGTTGTCGGCGCGGCTGGAGGAGATCAATCGTCTGCTGCAATCCGAGCAGATCACCGCCGATCTCGACAACTATCGCCGTCTCACGCGCGAGCGCGCCGAGATCGATCCGGTGGTCACGCTCTACGCCGACCATCGCCGCGGCCAGCACGATCTCCTGACCGCCCAGGAGATGCTGGCCGAACCCGACATGAGGGAGTTCGCGGAAGCGGAGATCAAGGCCACGCGCGAACGC
>JAYTTO010000235.1:0-5481 GCA_043744975.1 Betaproteobacteria bacterium
TCGATCCGGTCGTCTTGCGCGACTCGAGATCGATATGCGACTGCTTTGCATCCTTCAGCGCCAGCGTCTGGTTGACTTCGATCCTGACCTTGCCCGACAGGACGATGTCGAACAGCTCTTTCGCGGCAGCCACCAGATCGGCACGCTTCGCAGTGTAGGTCATCAGCGTCGGCCGCGTAACGTAGAGCGAGCCACGCGCCGCCAGCAGGTTGAGGTCGAACGCGGCCACCGGACCGGAACCGTTGCCGAACACGGCGAGCATGCCGCGCGGTTGCAGGCAGTCGAGCGAACCCATGAAGGTGTCCTTGCCGACCGAGTCGTAGACCACCGGAACCTTGGCGCCGCCGGTGATCTCCTTGACGCGCTCGACGAAGTTCTCGCGGGTGTAGACGATGGTGTGATCGCAACCATGCGCGCGCGCCAGTTCGGCCTTGGCATCGGAACCGACGGTGCCGATGACGGTGCAGCCGAGCGCCTTCAGCCATTGACAAGCGATCAGACCGACACCGCCTGCCGCGGCGTGGAAGAGGACAGTCTGCCCAGCCTGGACCGGGTAGGTGCTGCGCAGCAGGTACTGGACGGTGAGGCCCTTCAGCATCATCGCGGCGGCCTGGACGTCGGTGATGCCGTCGGGCACCTTCACCAGGCGGTCGGCGGGAATCAGCCGTACTTCGGAATAGCTCCCGGGAGGACCGCCGGCATAGGCGACGCGGTCGCCGGCCGCGAGATAGTCGACACCCGGACCGACGGCCTCGACGACACCGGCACCCTCGAGACCCACGCCGCTCGGCAGCGGCAGCGGGTAGAGCCCGGAGCGGTGGTACGTGTCGATGAAGTTCAGCCCGATCGCGTTGTGACGCACCCGCGCCTGGCCTTCGCCCGGATTGCCGACCTCGACGTCTTCGTAGACCAGTACTTCGGGGCCGCCCGTCTTGTGGAATCTGATTGCTTTGGTCATTCGGTTTTCCTTTGTCGATGCTCTATACAGCGTCGCCGACAGGCGGCGCATCTCGCTCCAGGGTCACATCCCCGCCTGACGGCAGGACCCCTGTTCCGCCCTCCGCGAGCGCCCGCCTGTCTCGAGCGGCGTGCGGTCGAGGATTGCGGGCTCCCGCGCCGGATCAGGAATGCCGGCGGATGAACTCGCGGATGCGCGGGTAGATCAGCTCGCGGAAACGGCGGCCGCTGAAGATGCCGTAGTGGCCGATGCCCTCGACCAGATAGTGATCGCGCATGTTGGTGGGCACATTGCAGCAGAGCCCATGCGCGGCCTCAGTCTGCCCAACGCCGGAGATGTCGTCGAGTTCGCCTTCGATGCTGAACAGCGCCGTCCGGGTGATGGCGGACGGATCGACCGGCTCGCCATCGACCACCCAGGTGCCGTTGGGCAGCGCGTGGTCCATGAACACCACCTTCAGGGTCTCAAGATAGTACTCGGCCGGCATGTCGAGCACCGCGTTGTATTCGTCGTAGAAGCGGCGATGCGCCGAGGCGCTCTCGCCGTCGCCCTGCACCAGATGGCTGAAGAACTCGCGATGCGCCTCGACGTGCCGGTGCGCATTCATGGCGATGAAGCTCGCGTGCTGCAGGAAGCCGGGGTAGACCTTGCGCCCGAAGCCGGGGTAGCTGGCGGGCACGCGCTGGATCACGCGGCTCTCGAACCACGACAGCGGGCGCCCGGTGGCGAAGTTGTTGACCACCGTTGGGCTGCGGCGCGTATCGATCGGCCCGCCCATCATCGTCATCGACCGGGGCGCGATCGCTTCACCGGCGGAAGCCATCAGCGAGACGGCGGCCAGCACCGGCACCGTGGGCTGGCAGACGGAGATCACGTGGACGTCGTGGCCGAGCAGGCGGATGAATTCGCGCACGTAGCCGATGTAGTCGGTCAGGCTGAAATCGCCCTGGGCGAGCGGCACCGACCGGGCATCGATCCAGTCCGTCACGTAGACCTCGTGATCGGCGATCAGGGTGCGGACGGTGTCGCGCAGCAGCGTGGCGTGATGGCCGGAGAGCGGTGCAACGACCAGCACCACCGGATCGGTGCGGGCGATCTCGCGCCGGAAGTGCAGCAGATTGCAGAATGGTTTCGCGAGTGCGGTCTCGATGACGACCGGGACCGGCTTGCCGTCGATCATGGTGCCGTTGATACCCCAGCCGGGCTTTTCATAGCGCTGGACCAACCGGACCACCAGTTCGTTCGCCGCCGCCATGCTGCGGGCGATCGGGGTATGGGCAAGCGGGCTGTGGGGGTTGCTGAAGAGGGCGAGGTTGGCGTTGGCGGCAGCGGCAAACGGCGCGAGCATCGCGTGCTGCATTTCGTGCAGTGCATACATCATGTGGGAAAACCTCCGTTTGGCGCCGCTGACGTGCCAGCGGCGTGCACGCAAAAATCTGTTTTTTCGGTTCTGGTTGTCGCGGGCTGCCCGGACTCTAAAAGACGGACAAGGACGGCGTCAAGGCGGCGCAACGCACCAGCGCGACCCCGAGATTGATTCCAGATGAGGCCGATACCGCGCAAACACCATGCCCGAGCACCAAAGAGACCGGCTACGTTCCGGCGCTTCCCCCTATGTGACTACGACCAGCGGGGGTTCCTGCATGAGGGCAATCTGCTCGCGCAGGGCGAGGATGTGGTCCTGCCAGTAGCGCGGCGAGTCGAACCACGGAAAGCCCACCGGAAACGCCGGGTCGCTCCACCGGCGAGCGAGCCAGGCCGTGTAATGCATGAGACGCAGGGTGCGCAACGGTTCGATCAGGTTCAATTCGGCGCGGTCGAAGCGCCGGAACATCTCGTAGCCCTCCAGCACCGCCTCGAACTGCGCCGCCTGCTGACCGCGGTCGCCCGAGAGCAGCATCCAGAGATCCTGCACCGCGGGTCCGCTGCGGCAATCGTCGAGATCGACGAAATGCGGGCCCGCATCGGTCCAGAGGATGTTTCCCGCATGACAGTCGCCGTGCAGGCGGATGCGCCCGACCGGCCCGGCGCGCTCGAAACATGCCGCTGCCGCCTCGAGCGCCTGCCCGGCGGCGCTGCGGTAGGCGGCTTCGAGGTCGGGGGGCACCAGGCCTTCGGCGAGCAGCCAGTCCATCGATGCCTGCCCGAACGTGGCGACATCGACCACCTCCCGATGCTCGAACCGGCCGCCGGCGCCCACGACGTGCAGCCGCGCCAGGAACCGCCCGATCCAAGGCAGCACCCCGTCCCGGTCGAGTTCGGGCGCCCGCCCGCCACGCCGGACCGACAGCGAGAAGCGATACCCGCCATGGGAATGCAGCGTCGCACCCGCGGCGTCGACGACCGGCGGCACCAGCGGCACCTCGGCACCATCGAGTTCGAGGGCGAACGCGTGCTCCTCAAGGATCGCGGCATCGGTCCAGCGGCCCGGTCGGTAGAACTTCGCGATCAGCGGCGCGCCATCCTCGATGCCGACCTGGTAGACACGGTTCTCGTAGCTGTTGAGGCCTTGCAATCGACCGTCGCAGCGCAGGCCGGTCGATTCGACGGCCGCAAGGATCAGGTCGGGTTCGAGGCTGGCGAACGGCGCGGGGTCGGCAACGGGCGGCGAGGTCGGTTTCATCGGCACGCATGCTACAGTCCTGCGCCGTACATCGACACGCGTTGAGGACCGAATGCGCAAACTCTCTCGACTGACGGGCGCGATAGCGTTCGTGCTCGTCACCATTGCCCCCGCCATGGCACTCGACGACAGCAGCGACTGCAAGGCCGGCCTCGTGACGGAGGCCGCGATGATCCCGTCGGACACGCCGGGAATCGACCTGTATGTCCGCAACAAGCGCCCGGCGTGCGCGACCGTTGGCGCACCCCGCAAGGTCCTGCTGTACGTCCACGGCGCCACCTACCCGTCGGAAACCGCATTCGACCTGAAGCTCGACGGCCTCTCGTGGATGGAGTTCATCGCGAGCCACGGCTGGGACGTGTGGCTGGTCGACCTGCGCGGCTACGGCCGCAGCACCCGGCCGCCCGAGATGGACCAGCCCGCCGCCGACAACGCGCCGATCGTCACCACGTCGGTCGCGGTGCGGGACGTGAGCACCGCCGCGGACTACGTGATGGCGCGCACGGGGGTGCCGACGATCGCGGTTCTCGGCTGGTCCTGGGGCACCACGACCATGGGCGCCTACGCGGCCGCCAACCCCGACAAGGTGTCGAAGGTCGTGCTGTATGCGCCCGTCTGGCTGCGCACCACGCCTTCGCTGATCGCGATCAGCGGGCCGCTGGGCGCGTATCGGACGGTCGCCAAAGACGCGGCCAGGCAGCGCTGGCTGAACGGCGTCCCGGAAGCGAAGAAGGCGGAGCTGATCCCGCCCGGCTGGTTCGAAGCGTGGAGCGGCGCCACCTGGACCACCGATCCGAAGTCAGCCGACTCGGGCCTGCTGCGTGCACCCAACGGCGTGATCAAGGATCTGCGCGAATACTGGATGGCCGAGCGGCCGTTCTACGATCCGGCAAAGATCACGGCGCCGACGCTGGTGATCCTGGCGGAGTGGGATCAGGACACCCCGCCGTACATGGCGCAGACGCTGTTCCCCAAGCTCACGGCGGCGAAGTCGAAGCGCATGGTCATGATTGGCGAAGGCACGCACACAGTGATCATGGAGCGTAACCGCATGCAACTGTTCCGCGAGGTGCAAATGTTCCTCGACGGGGACTGACCCCCGCGCGCGCCCGGCAACGCCACTACTGCCTGGCGGCGATCGCCTCGACCTCCAGCAGGAATTCCGGCCGAACCAGTTCCGGCACCATCAGCAGCATCGATGCCGGACGCGCATCGCCGAGGTACTTGGTCCGCACGGCGACGTAGGGCTTGATGTCCTCGGCGCGCAACAGGTAGTGCGTAACCTTCACCAGATCGTGCACCGTCATGCCGGCCGCCTCCAGCATGCGGACGATGTGCTGCCAGGCCAGCTCCGCCTGACCGGCGATATCCGCCGGCAGCGTGCCGTCGAGCGCGAGCCCGGGCGTGCCGGAGGTGAACAGCCAGCGCGATCCCGCCGGAGCCTCGACCGCGTCGCTGTATTTGCCGATCAGGCTCGCGACGCCGACATTGCGTGGTGTGTTCCGTGGTGTGTTCATGTGCTCCCCTCCTCCTTGATGTCCTTGACGTTCAACCGCGGATCGCGCCGTAGATCTCGAGCGCGATCTTGCGCGCCTGCGCATGATCGACCACGGGCGCGGGGTAGTCGCGGCCGATGACGACACCGATGGCTTGCTGCTGCGCGGCGGTCATGGTCCACGGCGCATGGAGGTATTTTGCCGGTACTTTTTCCAACTCGGGTACGTAGCGGCGGATAAACTGGCCATCGGCATCGAATTTCTCCGACTGGGTCACCGGATTGAAGATCCGGAAATAGGGCTGGGCGTCGCAGCCGGTCGACGCCGCCCACTGCCAGCCGCCGTTGTTCGCGGCCAGGTCGAAATCGTTGAGGTGGGCGGCGAAGTAGCGTTCGCCGCGGCGC
>JAYTTO010000236.1:0-11633 GCA_043744975.1 Betaproteobacteria bacterium
GGTGCGCTACCGCAGGCTGCAGCGGCGTTGGCCGACGACGAGATTCCGTTCTAGGCCGATTTTCTGCAAGGGGCGACGGCGGGACTTGAACCCGCGCCCTTCCTGCCCGTACTATCAAGGTGCCCGCCTTGAAGTCCGTCGTAAGCAGGATGCTCTATCCGGCTGAGCTACGTCGCAAACTCGTTACGCCTTCTTTTGCTGTACGGGGGCTGCTTTCAGCCCACCGCGACGGCTTGCCTGGCGCTTGATCTCTTTCGCTGCCTCGAATTCGGGCGCGATCTTCTTCAGCTTCTCGACCAGGCCCGACAGGTCGTATTCGTTACTCAGCCTGCCGCCGTTCGTGGAGTACCGTTCCCCACGCGAGAGCAACCCGGCGTCTTCCAGCTCGGCCATGTAGCGTTGCACTTGGCGCGCACCGAGGCCGAGCCGTTCGCCAATCTTCTCTTTGCTGGGATAGGGCTTGCGCCCGTGATCCCACCAGTAGTCGCAGAGTTGAAGCAGCACTGCGAGCTGCGTCGGGTTCAGGCCAAGCCGCTGTTGTGCGCGCAGGAGAATGGAGGGGATGATGCAAAAACCCTCGTTGCCTTCGTCATTTCCGTTCTCCTTGCTTGCATTGAAACACTCAGCAAGGGATACGTTTTTCGGAGGCAAGGTCACTCACGGCCGACGGTGCCTACGACGGCAAACCCACCTATCGCACGATCGCTGCTTACGACGACGCCATCGCAGTGGTAATACCCCCGCGTCAAGACGCCGTGCCCAGTGCCCGATTTGAAACTGAACCCTCACCGCGCGACACCCATTTGTTGATGATCAGCTCGCTCGGGCGACTACGCTGGCAAGAGTTCACCGGCTACGGGAAGCGCGCGCTGGTCGAGACGGCGATGGGCCGCTACAAGGCGCTGATCGGCGAGCGACTGCGCTGCCGCGGCGACGCTGCCAGGCGTACCGAAGCCGTCGTCGGCACCGCGGTTCTCAATTGCATGCTCGACGCCGCAAGGCCCAACTCCGTACGTCGTTCGGTGATCCAAGCGTGAACCGAAGTCGGCATAGGGCCGAGCTCGTCGACCTCGGCTCCGTGCACCAACGCCCATGGAACTGGGTGTCGGGCGCCCAGCGCACGAGCGCGGTCGAGATGCCGTCGTGCTCATGCAGCGGCATCACCCTCAGGCCCGGCACAAGGCCGTGCCGGAGGTTCAGCGCGGGTGGCGATTCGCACCGGCTGTAGGTCGTCGACGGCGAACTGGCGCAGCTTGACGAAAAGCAGGCAGCCCTCGCGCGACTGCGGCGCGTGCGCGCTGCCCGGGGGTTGCGCAGGTAGGTGCCGGCCGCGTGGTCGCCGTTGTCGTCGCCGAATACGCCGTCAGCAGCGCCGTCTTCTTCATCAGCGCGCCCGGGATGCGGTTGCCGCGCCACCACTCAGCTCGCTGCGCCGCGGCATCGAGGCCTGGGCGCCGCGCCGCGAGACGCTGAACGCGGCCGCTCGTTGCGCGAAGGCGATCGACGCCCGTAGGCTCTGGCCTTCGATGCTCGCCACCGCGAACGCACCGACGAAGGTGTCGCCGGCGCCGGTCGTGTCGATGGCCTGCGCCGGTGCGGCTGCGTGGTGGGCACTGCCGCCGGCATCTACCGACAGCACGCCGGCGGCGCCGAGCGTGACCAGTACGATGCTCACGCCGCTTGCATGCAGTCGCGCCGCAGCCCGCGAGGCGTCGGCGGCGCTGTCCACGGGTCGCCCCGTGAGCAGCCCGGCTTCGCTCGCGTTGGGCACGAGCACGTCGATCTGGCGCAGCAGCTCGTCGGGCAGGTCTTGCGCGGGGGCCGGGTTCAGCAGTACCGGCACGCCGGCGCTGCACGCCAGAGCGATCGCATGCCGCACCGTCGGCAACGGCGACTCGAGCTGGCAGATCAGCAAGGCCGCGCCGCGGATCAACTCGGCCGCGGCGTCGATGTGAGCGATCGACAGGGCGGCGTTGGCCCCCGGCGCCAGCGCGATGCAGTTTTCGCCCGAACCTTCGACCAGCACGATCGCGATGCCGGTGCTGCTGCCGGCGATCACGCTCAAATGCGTGATGTCCACGCCCTCGGCGCGTAGCGCGGCGTACGCGGCGCCGCCGAACGCGTCGCTGCCGACACAACCGACCAAGCTCACCTGCGCGCCCAGGCGCGCCGCGGCCACCGCCTGGTTCGCGCCCTTGCCACCGGGCGCGGTCGCAAAATTATTGCCGATCACGGTCTCGCCGGCGCGCGGCAGTTGCGGGCAGGCGAGCGTCAGGTCCATGTTCAGGCTGCCCACGACGACGATGCGCCCGCTCATCGGTGCATCCTTGGCGTTGCACGTCGTCTCGCCGAGCGGGAATTCGCCTGGGATCCGCGGCGGCCCTGCGTGCTCATGGGCTGCGCCTGCCGCGGCGCGGTGTGCGGGCCGCGGTGGAGCTGCGCACGCACAGCTGCGGTTGCAGGATTTCGCGCTGATGCGGTCGGCCCGGCTCGGCGATGCGCTGCAGCAGCAGCCGCGCCGCGAGCTCGCCCATCTGGTGCTTGGGCTGGGCGACGGTGGTCAGCGGCGGGCTGCTATAGGCGGCCAGCGCAATGTCGTCGAAGCCGATCACCGACAGATCTTGCGGCACTCGTAACCCCGCCGACGATGCGGCACACAGCGCGCCGATCGCCATCAGGTCGTTGCAGGCGAACACCGCGCTCGGCGGTGTGGCCAGCGCCAGCAGCCGCTGCATCGCGGTGAAGCCGCCGCCACTGGTGAAGTCGGCTTCGACGAGACCACCGCGATCGGCATCGACACCGGCCTCGGCCAGGGCCCGGTGGTGACCCTGCAAGCGTTGCAGCGCCGACGACAGTTGCAGCGGCCCGGTGATGCAGCCGATGCGCCGGTGCCCGAGCTCCAGCAAGTGCCTGGTCGCCAGATAACCTCCCGACTCGTGGTTGACCTCGACCAAGTCGGCGCTCAGGTGCTCGACCTCACGATCGACCAGCACCTGCGGCATGTTGGCGTTGCGCAGGTGGGCACCGAGTTCGTCGTCGCCGCCGGACGACAGCACGATCAGCCCGTCCACTTGCTTCTCGGCGAGCACGCGAATGTACTGGCCCTGCTTGCGTGGATCGTCGTCGGAATTGCACAGGATCACGTTGAACCCGGCGTCGAAGCAGGTGTCCTCGATGCCGCGAATGATCTCGGCGAAGTACGGGTTCGAGCTGTTCGGGATCATCATCCCGACCGTGTGCGTGCGGTTGTTCTTCAGGCTGCGGGCCAGCGCGCTGGGCACATAGTTCAGCGTCGCGACCGCGTGCAGCACACGCTCGCGCGAACCGGCGCTGACGAAGCGCGTCGCGTTAATCACGTGCGACACCGTGGTCACTGAGACCTGCGCGTGTCTGGCCACATCCTTGATCGTTATCATGCGCGGTGTTCGGCGAAGGACGGCAAGCTCAACGTCGCGGTCTCACGCACGGCGATGTGGGAAACCGCCAGGATTGGTCGCGCGAATCTGTCGGCGCAAACGTTTGCGCTAACGTTTGCTATTTGAGATTGTCCGCCCTGCCGCTGTCAATCCGGGGCAAACCCTGTCGGCGACGAGTACGACTTCTTCGCTGTTCTACGGGATCTGGCTCTTCTCGTCCACGCATAGCACCATCGCCTTCAGCGGTGGGTCGAGATGCAGCCACGATGTCGCACACCTTCTCGACGAACAGCGGATCGCCGGAGAGCCTAAGCCGGCAGAGCCGGAACCAAACAGGAAGGCGTGAACCAACCCTCGGCCGTGCGCAGAAGCTTCGGGGTGCTCCGCCGATTCGCACCCCCTGCGGTTGTTCTTGGCAAGGCCAAGACAATACGTAACCCCATGGGGCTACAGGCATTTCTGCCTACTGCGTCACCGACGCAACAGCACTATCGCACGGGCCAAGTCTTCGCACAATCAGACAAGACTGGACCGCTTAGAGACTAAATGTCTCCTGCCAGTGCGGCTGCAAGCCGAAGGTGCGCCAGACGCGGCTGACGGTCGTTTGCGTCATGTCCATCTCACGTGCCATCGTGCGCGTGCTCCAGTGCGTGGCACCGAGCGGGACCGACTCCAGCGTCTTGGCGACGACCGCGTCCACTTGCGCGTCGTCGATCGCGCGGCGGGCGCCCGACCGCGGCGCATCGAGCAGCACGTCAAGACGGTGCCCGACAATTCGCGCGCGCCACTTCGACACCGTCTGCGGCGTCACCCGCTGGCGCGTGGCCGCCGCCTTGTTGTCGGTGCCCTCGACGCGGCCGGTCACGTAGGCGGATGACTTGCGCTATGGTCGGACGGCCGATCAACCCACGATCCGGTCCGTAAAGTGATCGGTGAACCGGTTGGCATTCACCCGAACGGCAAGGTTCATGTTGGGCGGCAGCTTCTTTGGAAGCGTGCGCAGGATGTCGGTCTTAATCAGCATGTCTCGGCCCACCGTTGTTGGCGCGAATTCGGCCGCAATATGCACGCGCGTGAACTCGCAGAAACTGCGGTCGTAGGCGAGTGCGACAGTCAGCGGGTCATGTAGCCACAGACCGGTATGCTCAGTCGGGATGCCGACCGAAAGGTAGATCATGTACTCCTGTGGCGGCCAAGCTTCCAGAATGGCGCTCACTTGCTTGGCCACCGCGCCCTGGGCGACGTTGATCCGTTCTACTTGGTCCGGACGCAGGGGGATTTGCAGCGTCACATCGATCGGCACCAAAGTCTTCGGCAGCTCCGACTCAACAACGATTTGCGCGGCAAAAGGGTCGTTGTTGAAGTTGTACTCCTCCACCGGCGATCGCCGCACGCCTTTCTGGTCGATGATTGGCGTGATGACGCCGGCCATCATGATGACCTCCTTCACGTTCTGCGCGATGCGCGGCTCCATGATGTAGGCTGCGGCCAGGTTGCTGACGGCGCCGAGCGTCACCACGGTGACTTCCCCTGGGCTCTCCATGATGGAGCGGATGAGAAAGTTCACCGCGTGCTCGTCGTCGTACTTGAGATTCTTGTCGGCCTCGCTGAGAATCCGCTCACCCTCAAAGCCGAACATGAGCGCCGTGCCGCGCAGCGGCTTACCGATGCCTTTGAACACCGGAACGTCCTGTCGTCCTGCGACATTCAAGATCTTACGAGCGATGCGCGCGCGCAGATCGGTGTCTCCGTAGTTGGTCGTCACTCCGAGCAGTTCCACTTCGGGACTGCGCGCTCCCAATAGGACCGCAAAAGCGTCGTCGTAATAGGTCCCAATATCGGTATCGATAATCAATTTCGTAGTCATCAGGCCTCCGTTTAGTTTATAAAGTGGTTAAGTGAGGAGTTGGTCAGGCGGCTGGTGTCGGTGCGATCCGCAGCATGGCCGATCGCGTTTCCCGACTTGGCCGAAAATAAGTGGAGTCGATCCAGGCGGGGCACGAGAACCACATTAAGGCCCACTTCCGGTGCGGCGTCTCGCCGGACGATCGCGCGAACACGGGTGCCCGCTGTGTCAAAAGTCATCAGCACATCGTCGCCGCGGAACTCGCGCAGCCGCACTCGCGCCTGCAACCCGGCCTGTCCGGGCGCCCCGATATCCAGGTCGGTGGGTCGAACGCCAACGTCCAGTCGGCCGGCTTCGGCAGTCACATCGCCCAGCAGCCGGTGCCGTAACTCGCCGCTCAGGAGCGCGACATGTCCGCCGTCGTCCGCCTGAAGCAGGGTCGCGTCGCCAACCCGCACCAATGACGATTCGATCATGTTCATGGGCGGCTCGCCGATAAACGTCGCGACGAAGCGGTTCGCCGGCCGCTCGTAGATCTCGCGCGGCGTTCCGACTTGCTGCAGCCGGCCCTCGTTCATGATCGCAATGCGGTCGGCCATGGTCATAGCCTCCAACTGGTCATGGGTGACGTAGAGCATCGTTGATCGATTCGCTTTCTGCAGCCGCTTCAGCTCCGCCCGCATGCGCGACCGCATCTCTGCATCCAGGTGCGAAAGCGGCTCGTCGAGCAGGGACACGGAAGGCGAGCGTACCAAAGCGCGAGCAAGCGATACCCTTTGCTGCACTCCGCTACTCACCTCTTTAGGCATGCTGCCCAGCACGTCCTCAATGTGCAGTAAACGCGCCATTTCGACCACCCGCGTACTTACTTCGCGCTCGGCGACACGGAGCACTGCAAGCGGATAAGCAATGTTGCCGAACAGCGTCATGTGCGGATAGAGCCCGAAGTGCTCAAACGACATCGCGATTTGGCGCTCCGCTGGCGAGTGACGGTTCACCACCACACCGCCGATACTTATTTCACCGGCACTGATGCTTTCCAGACCTGCGACCATACGCATGATCGAGGTTTTACCGCAGCCTGAAGGGCCCAGCAGCGCAACGAATTCAGCATCGCCAATCGCCAGAGAGACGCCGTGTACAGCAGTCACGCGACCGTACCGCTTGACGACATTGTCAAGAACCAAGCTTGCCATCGCGTTCTTGCCTTCAGTGTGGGCTTCAGCTCGGCGCTTGGGAGAAACGCCGACCTTGGGCGTCGAACAGGTGCTGCTGGCGCCAGTCGGGCGCCAGCCAGACCGGCCGACCGATCTCAAAGCGCTCTTGATCCATCGGCATGCGTGCGGTGACGATTTGGCCCTCGGTATCGACGCGAACGATCTGGTCGTACCCCATCGGCTCGGCAACATAAACCGTGCCTGCCAAGGTGAAAGGCCGCGCTTGGCTGAACACGCGGATCTCGGACGGCCGCATGCCGACCTGCCGCGCGCTGCCCGGGGTTGGCGTAAGACCGCGAACCTTTTCGGCGTCAAACAGGTTCATCTTCAGGTCTCCAGCGATCAGCGCAACTTCAACGTCGACCGGCCGATCGTAGATGTTTTCCGGCGTGTCGACCTGCCGCAACTCGCCGTCGATCAGTACCGCAATCCGGTCTGCCACCGCGGCCGCTTCACTAAAGTCGGGCGTCGCATAGATCGACGTCGCACCGCTCGCCTGCTGATGGCGCTTGAGCTCGCCTCGCAGGTCGTGGCGCAGCCGGGCATCCAGGTGGGCCACCGGCTCGTCCAACAGCGTAAGGCGGGCCTGCCGCACCAATGCTCGGCCGAGTGACACCCGCTGCCGTTGACCGCCGCTCAGCTGCGTCGGCCGGCGCGTTAGCAGCGCGCCGATCTCCAGCAGCGCCGCCACCCGCTGAATCCGTTCCTCGATGGCGGTCTCATCTAGCTTCCGGCCGGGCGCTCGCAGCGGGAATGCGAGGTGCTCGTGCACCGTCAGGTGGGGATAGAGCGCATACGACTCGAAGGCCATTGCGACGTCGCGTTGCTCCGGTGGCCATTGCGTCACCGCCTGACCGTCGAACACGATCTCACCCTCAGTGGGGGCTTCAATGCCGGCGATGAGCCGCAGCGTCGTGGATTTGCCAGCGCCGGATTGCCCGAGCAGTACCAGAAACTCGCCGTCGCGGCACTCCAACTGCAGCCGCGACACGGCGCGGCGGGCGCCGAAAACCTTGGACACCTTATCGAGCCGAAGCGTGCTCACCTTGTCCCTCCTGTTGCACGCCTCATGCGGCCCCAGACCGGGGTGCGTGCAGCACCCGCCGTTCGACGAAGCGATCCAGCAAGGTAATGGCAATGATCGGCGGCACCATGGCCAGCAAGCCAATGGCCGAGATCAACCACCACCGCGGCTCCATCTGTGCGGACATGTTTGTTATCACGATGGGCAGCGTGACCGCGTCGCGGAAGGTCAGCATCAGGGCGAGGATGAAATCGTTCCACGAGAAGAAAAACGACAGCAGGAAGGCCGCCGCCAGCCCCGGCATGGCGAGCGGCAGCACTATCTTCCAGATCTGCGCAAACTTGCCATAGCCGTCGATTGCGGCCGCGTGTTCCAATTCAACCGGGATCCGGCGCATAAAGTCGGTCAGCAGGAAGACGGTCAGCGGCAGATTAAACCAAGTGTACGCGATCAGCATGCCGACGCGTGTGTCGAGGAGGTGGACGGCACGGAACATCGCGAACAAAGCGATCACCGCGACGATCGGCGGCATAATCCTTTGCGAAACGATCAGCAGTGAAAGGTCGTCGTTTCGGTACGGTCCGTATTTATATGGATAGCGCGCCAGGCCGTAGGCCGCAAAAGCCCCGAGCACCACGGCGATGAAGGCGCTGCCAGCCGCGAAAAGGAGGCTATTGAGCAGGCCCTGGAGAACTGTGTCGCGGGCCGGCCCCGCGATGAACTCCCAGGCGCGCAGGGTCGGCTTAAAGTCGACGAATGGCACGAAGTAAGGACCCTGGTAGATATCGCGCGACTGCTTGAAGGCGGTCACCCCCATCCAGTACACCGGGAAGCAGGCAAAGAGTCCCCAAAGTGCTAGCAGAGCAGCGCGTAGGACCTGCGACACACGGCGCCGCTCTTCTCCGGCACTGCTCATGGAACAGGCTTTCCTCGGACCTCGAGTGAGACCGCCTGTAGCGCATGCTCCATCCTGCGCGTTCGCCGCCTGGCACCGCGCTTCAGACCGAGCAGCGCCATCATTGCAAGTGCCAGCACCGTGATCAGCAGCACTATGGACATTGCCGCTCCGTAACCGAGGTTGCCCGACCGAAGCGCGGTGAAGTAGCCCTGCAGCGTCACAGTGGAGGTCGCGCCGCCGGGGCCGCCGCCGGTCACGTAGAACACGACGTCAAACAGCTTGAATGCCTCGATTGCGCGCAACAGGATCGCCGCGATGCTGGCCGGCAGCAGCATTGGAAAGGTGTGGTCCCAAAAGATCCGCCAGTCCGACGCGCCGTCGACGCGCGCCGCCTCGAAGGGTTCGCGCGGCAAAGTGCGCAGGCCGGCGAAGAGAATCAGGAACATGAACGGCGTCCACTGCCAGGTGTCCACGATCAGAATGGACGTGAAAGCGATCTTCGGTTCGTTGAGCCACAGGATCGGACCGATGTGCAGCCACCGCAGCAACGCGCTGAGAGGACCGTAGCGCGAGTCGAACATCGTCTGCCAGACGAAGCCGACAATCAGCGGAGGCATAACGAAAGGCAGCAGGAACAGCAGCCGCAACGGCCGGCTGCCGAATGCCACCTGGTTGACGAGCAGCGCGATCCCGAGCGCAAGCCAGTACTGCACCAGCACCCCAATCCCCACATAGAGCAGCGTGTTGACGTAGCTCTTAGTGAAGAGCGAGTCGCTTGCCAGTCGCAGGTAGTTGTCGACGCCAACCCACGCAAAGCTGCCGCCGATCGAATAGCTGCTGAGGCTAAGCACTATCGTGAAGATGAGCGGCACCACACTGATCGCGAAGAAGAACAGCAGCGGCGGCGCTATGAGCAAGTGCTTCAAGCCCTTCATGCGGCGGTCTCGGCGACGGAGAACAGGTGGCTGACCGATAGCCGCTCTACTGCATCTGATAGATAGAGCGGTAAAGCTGCTTCTGCTTTTCGACACCCGCCTCGTTGGTGATGCGCTTCCACTCTTCGGCTGTCTTGTCGAGCGCTTGCTTGGGTGTCATCGAGCCGGCGAGGGCTTGCTGCATCCAGTTGTCCAGCACCTCGAAATAGCGACCCGCCTTGGGAATGCGGAGGTCGTATTGCGCGTTGGGATGATCAAGCGACTGTTGCAGGGCCGCTAGATAGGGCGCTGGATCCTTGTACTTCACGGGGGCTTCTTCCCAGCGCTTCGGGTCCGAGAAGTGCTGTTTACGATACGGGTTGCGCGCGGTGCCGGCGGTGGTCACGGCGCGAAACGAGTTGTCCGTGCTGTCGATGAAGTTTAGGAAGTCCCAAGCCGCATCCGGCGACTTGCTGTTAGTCGCCACAGAGCCATGCCATCCGCCCCATCCCATGTAGGGCGCATGCTGTGGTTCGGCGAACTGGTCCCAGCCCTTTGAATTGATGTTCCACACTTTGGTACTGCCCGGGAGCACGAAATAGCCGAGCTTGTCTTTGACGACGGAGGCGGCCTCGTCCTGCGCCTGAATGCCTACGTCTGCCCAGTCGATTGCCAGTGCATAGTTGCCAGCCACGAAATTGCCGCGCATCGTCCCGCCGCCCATCGTCGCCATCTCCGGCGGGCCGAACTTTTTAATGTCCACCCAGTCCTGAAGCGCCTGTACCCAGCCAGGGTCGTTGACGCTCGGCTCCATAGTGTCGGGATTGAAGAACAGCGATCCTGGAACTTTTGGATTGGCGGCGTAGCTGGCGACGCGGGAAACCAAAATGAATGGACCGACATCCTTGGGACCCTGGGCTTCCAATACGCCGTAGTCTGGCTTTCCGTCGCCACTCCAGTCCCACCCCGTGAAGAACTCGGCAATGTCGTGGTACTGCTTCCAGGTAGTTGGGGGCGCAAGGTCGTGGCCGTACTTGGCCTTGAACTTCTTCTTATTTGCATCATTCTCGAGCGCGTCCTTGCGGTAGTAGCCAATGAGCACGTCGCCGTCCAGAGGTACTGAGTAGCGCTCGGATCCCACGTACATGATGCGCTTCGTTTTATCGAGGACGTCGTCCCAGTTGTCCTTGCTCCCGTAGTACTTCTCGAGCGACAAGATGTTCTTATTCAATGCGAACTCGGGAATCCAGTTCGACGCATAGATGGCGACATCGAACTCGCCGGCGCCCGTGGTGAATGAAGCGAACAGCCGCTGGTAAAGATCACCGAACGGAATCTCGACCACCTGAAGGCGGGCCCCGGTGCGCTTCTCCCACTCGTCTTTGAACATGTTTACGCCGCTGCTCATGAAGCTTCCTACGGCCACCGTCACCGTCTGGCCCGCAAACGGCTTCGTCGCTTCGGCCGTCGCCGGTGCGCTGGCTCTTGCCGCGGATTCGGTGGCCTTACGGTCGCAGCCAGACAAGATAGGGAGAGCACCGAGCGCAAAGGCGCCAGCGGCGATGCGCAACGTGGCGCGGCGGCCACGGCTGGGGGATGATGTTTGATTCATGGATGTCTCTCGGATGGCGCCGCCCAGAAACGGTCGGCGCGCTTGGCTAGTCGGTTTTAGAGCGAAGGCAAGGCCGCCGTTAGCGGCCGTGCGGCGGACCATTGGGTGGCCAATTGGAGGCGTCGCATAACTCCCGCACCACCAGCCCCGGCTCCAGCCGGATGCGCTCCGGCGCGGTCACTTCGCCGTTGGTGCGCTTCACGAGCAACTGGGTAACGCGCCTGCGGACCTCCCGATACGGCTGGGCGATCGTGGTCAACGCAGGCTGTGCGTAGGACGCGAGCGAAATATCGTCGAAGCCGACCAACGCAACGTCATGCGGCACCTTTCGGCCATGTTCGCTAAGAGCCCGCAAGGGGTCGACGTCTTGAGTGCAAAGTCGCCACGCTTTTTCTGGTGCCTGACGGCACCTTCGGTCATGTCCTTGAAGAATTCGTTGGCCAGCGACTTCATCACCAGGCCGACCTCGGGCTTGGCCTGCGCTTGGGCGACTGCCCATATCACCCCGTCATTGCGGCGGCTAGCGCCAGGACCGTCAATCTGCGCTTGCTATGCATGCGTGTCTCCTCGTGGTGGTTGAGCCAGGATGTCTTGCGAATTTGTTAGCGCAAACGTTTGCGCTAACGTTTGCTATTTGAGATTGTCCGCCCTGGCGCTGTCAATCTGGGGCAAACCCTGCCGGCGACGAGTACGACATCAAGAGGAA
>JAYTTO010000237.1:0-1667 GCA_043744975.1 Betaproteobacteria bacterium
GATCCACTGGGCGAAGAACGGCGCGAGATCGCGTTCCGACGCCTGCTCGAACGCGCGCCGCAAATCGTCCCAGGAGGCGACCTTGAAGCGCTGCGCCGACCAGAACAGGCGCAGGCCGCGATCGAACGCCGGCTCGCCGATCCGGTCGCGCAGCATCGAGAACACCATCGCCGCCTTGTTGTAGCCGACGATCTGCGAAGCGCCGTGCGTGCGCGACGTGAAGGCGGCGAGCGGCATGTCGCCGGCGGCCGGCAGCGCCGAAAAATCGCGCAGCCACGCCAGGCGCATGGCGCGTGCCGGCGCGTCGCCTTCGCGGCGCTGGTATTCGTAGTCCGCCATGAAGGTGGTGAGCCCTTCGGACCAGTTGCCGGTGGCGTAGTCGGGGAACACGCCGTTGCCCCACCAGTTGTGCAGCACTTCGTGACCGAGCGAGGTGGCGCGGATGAACGGCAGGCGGATCACGTCGGCGCCGAGGTAGGTCAGCGTCGGCATGCCGAAGCCCGTCGGCGTCGGGCTCGATACCACGCTGAACCCGGTGTACGGATAGGCGCCGATGCGCTGTTCGTACAGCGTGATATAGCCGGCGACCGAATCGAGATAGCCCTGCGCCAGATCCGCCAGGTCTTCGGGGAACCAGGTGCGCAGCCGGATCGCGCGCTGGTCGATCGATGGCACCAGGCGTTCTTCGACACGGTAAGGCCCGGCCATGAGATCGATGCCGTCGATCGCGGGTGAGAACTCGTATGTGGCGCGATAGCCGGTGGCGTCGTCGGTTTCCGCCACGAGACGCCCGGGAACCAGGCCGCGCTGGCCGGGCGGCAACCGGAGCGTGATCCGATAGCTGGCCGGCATGCCATCGATCATCGGATGCCAGCCGCTGGCCGCCGGCAGGAATGTCCCCGCCGCGCCGCTGGCGGCCGGCAAGTCGCCCAGCGTGTCGCGATGCTGCAGGGCGGTGTCGAGCGGTTCGAGCGTGCCGCTCCAGCGGATGGCGATCACGCGCGTCTTTGCCGATGCATCGACGCGCCAGGCGGCGCGGCCGGTCGCTGTGTCGCGGGCCAGCTCACGATCGTTCATGCGAACGGCGTCGGCAGCGAAACCCCGGCCGAGCGTGAGTGTTGCCACCGGGCCTGGCGGCAGCGTCAGCGAGCCTTCGCCGCGCAGAGTTCGGGCAATCGGATTGATGGCGACCGCAAAATCGAGTCCGGCGGTTGCGGCATGAGCGGCAGCCGCCGAACACAGCGCGATCAGCGCCAGCACCGCGAGCGCGTCGCGGCACACGCGGCCGGGGATGCCGAGGGTCACGAGGCGGCCGGCGGAAACTTGGCGATGATCTCGAACGTCTTGCCGTCGCGCCGGACCTTGAGCGGCAGCCAGGTGCCGGGCGCCTGCCGTTGCACGATCTCGCTCACGTCGCCGGGTTGCCGCGGCGATCGGCCCGCGACCTCGACCAGCACGTCGCCCTTGCGCAGGCCGGCGGTCTCGCCGAGGCCGCCCTGCTCGATGTCCTTGATCGCCACGGCGTCGTCCTGGAGTTCAAGCCAGAGCCCGAGACGCGGCTTCGGCACGTCGCTGTCCTGGCGAGCGGTGAGGCCGAACACGGCATCGGCGTAACCGGCGGCGAGCTTGCGGCAATCGTTCTCGGGTTCCCACGGCAGCAGCACCGC
>JAYTTO010000238.1:0-3125 GCA_043744975.1 Betaproteobacteria bacterium
CGAACTGAAGCTCAGCCCGCCAAGCCAGCCCTGCTCGCTGCGGATCAGGTAGCGCAGTTGCGCTGCGCACAGTGGCCCGTCGCCCAGCGGGTGGTGCGTCTTCATCATCGAGCGCCACACGCGCGAGTGCGCACGTGTCCCGTTGACCACCACCAGTTCGATCTTGCCCACCCCGCGCAGTGTCGTCTTGATCTCCAGCCACTGCTCTTGCGGCCGCTTGCTCGTGCGCTCACCCGCTTCAAAGCTCACCGGCCGGGCAGCGGGCAATTCGATCAGGCCACGTCGCTCGAGCTTGACCAGCAGGGCTCGGCAACTCGACTCCTTGGCTCGTCCGGCCGCATCCTTCCAATTCATCCAGCCGCACACGAGTCGGGACAAGGCACACCGCGTCAGGTCCGCCGTCTCGCGAACCGTCTGGCTGATGCGCTCGAGAATCTCGTCGGTGAACTCACACTGCGCTACATGCATGCGCCAAGAGTAGCGAAAAAACCTTCCCGTGTTCCGCGTGATTAAAGGTCAGGGTCCAGGAGAGCCTCGGTCCGGTGCGGAGTTTCGAGAGCGACCGCACCGACGGCCGCGAACGCATCCGCGACGTATTCGACCAGACCTTCCCGCGCTTCAAGGAGTTCGAGCCGCAGCTCCGGGCGGCGCTGCAGGTGGCGCTCGAGCAGTGGGCACTGGAGAAATCCGGGCAACTCGACGAGGCGCCATATCGCCGCGGCCATCGCATCAGCATCCTGTCGCGCGCGGCGGCACCGTTGCAGAAGACACTGGGCCGCCGCAGCTACGACCGGCTGCTGCGGGCGCTCTCGGTCATCTATGGCATCGAAGCCTATGTCGTGCTGAAGGACATCTGGAACGCTGACGATCGCGAGGTCGAGCAAACGGCGCGGTGGATGGTCGATGCCCTGATCGATGCCGCGTTGCGCGAGGCTGCGGCCCGGCGCACCGCCGCGTCTGCCGTATCCGCGCCGGTCAAGCCGCGCGGCGGTCGCGCCGGCGCGACGCCTCAGAGGCAGCCCAAGAGCAGGTAGAACGCGTCGGTGCCATCGCATGCATGGCCGTACCCGAGGTAGATCGGATCCATTCCGGTGATCGCGGACATGGGCAACGAATGGCGGGGCAATCGGTTGCCGACGGGAATCGAACAGGGGTCTGGCACCAGGGTCTGCAGCCCCGGTTTTCGCCACCGTGGTCGCCTATAATCCAGCGCATGCGCCGCCAAGTTGCGCGCCGAATCGAACCCCTGGAGGCCGCCGATGTCCGCCATCGCCACCGCAGCTCCTGCCGTTGCCGTTGATCCGATCCTGCTCGACCGAGTCGTCGACGGCGTGGCAACGCTGACCCTGAACCGCCCGCGCCAGTACAACGCCCTGTCGACCGAGATGCTGGATGCCTTGCTGAAGGCGCTCGGGAGAATCGAGAACGACGCCGCAGTGCGGGTCGTGGTGATCGCCGGCAGCGGCCCGGCGTTCTGCGCGGGGCACGACCTGAAGGAGATGCGCGCCGACCCGGGCAAGGCGTTCTACGACCGGCTGTTCGCGAAGTGCAGCGAGTTCATGCTCACCCTGGCGCGCCTGCCGCAACCAGTGATCGCCCGTGTTCATGGCATCGCGACCGCTGCCGGATGCCAGCTGGTCGCGGCTTGCGATCTCGCGGTGGTATCGGACAACGCGACGTTCGCCACCTCCGGCATCAACGTCGGGCTGTTCTGCTCCACGCCGGCCGTTGCCCTGACCCGCAACGTGTCACGCAAACGGGCGATGGAGATGCTGATGACCGGCGATTTCATCGACGCGGCGACCGCACGCGATTTCGGCCTCGTGAACCGTGTTGTGCCGATCGCGGAACTCGACGCCGAAGTCGCGCGCCTCGCGGCATCGATCAAGTCCAAGAGCCCGGTGGCGGTCGCGACCGGCAAGCGACTGTTCTACCCCCAGCTCGAGGCCGGCGTCGCGGACGCCTATCGCATGGCGGCCGAAGCGATGACCTGCAACATGCTGGCCGACGATGCGCAGAATGGCGTCGGCGCCTTCGTGGACAAGCTGCCCATGCCCCCCTGGCAAGGGCGGTAGATGCCGACACCTCGGCGGCCGATGGCACCGGCTGCCCTGCGCCGGCACTGGGCACCCCGCGAACCCCGATACACAGACCGGTCCGCGATCACGGACGCTGCGTCTCCACCCACTTCAGGAAACCTCGCCATGGACCCATCCCCCGTACGGCCCAAGGCGGCGCTGCTCGTCATCGCCCAGACGGTGCTCTGGAGCTTCTTCGGCATCCGCAAACGCCAGGACCACTTGACGGACATCGTCAGGCTCACGCCGGTGCAGGTGATCCTCGGCGGCTTCGTCGGCGCGCTGCTGTTCGTCGCAACGCTGTTGGCCGTGGTCTATTTCGTCACCCGGTGACGGGAGCGCTGGCGTCGACGACAGCGTGAGTGCCAGGCCTTCGGTAACGGATCGCGCGCTGAGCGTCGGTTTTCGTGGACTGTTGGCGATGCTGTTGCTCGCTTGCCCGCTCGCGGCGACGGCGGCACCGTCTGCCGATCTCGACGAGTCCGGCGTTGCCGATACCATCGCCGACTATGCCCAGGGGCGCTTCGACCTGGCCCGGCGCCAGTTCGAGCCGGCGGCCGCCGCCGGCAGTGCAGCCGCGCAGTACCGCCTCGGGCTGATGCACGCCCGCGGAGAAGGAACGCCGCGTGACCTGTGGTTCTCGGCCGCCGTCACATTAGGCTGGTGGAAGGCAAGGGAGGCCCGGGAACGGCTGGTGCCAGAAATGACCCCGCAGCAAGTGGCACGCGCCACCGCCCGATATGCCGAGCGCGAGCGCCGCCGGGCCGGCCCGGCGGACAACTGACAGGCTGCTAGGCGTTCGGCTCGATCGCGCGCATGGCCGCGGCGATGGCTTCGGCCCCGATCGCTTCGCGCTGGTCCAGCCCATCGACCACGCCCTTGCGATCGGCGGCGTTGCGGTTCTGGCTGAGCTTCCACTTGCCTTCGAGACTGGTGATGTGCAGCTCGAAGGCGCGGATGGCGCCCAGTTGCGACTGCACGAAGTCGTCCGGCGCATCGTCGACCGACCAGGGATGCTCGAAGCCCGCCTCGTGAGTCGCGGTCAGC
>JAYTTO010000239.1:0-2145 GCA_043744975.1 Betaproteobacteria bacterium
AGCGTTTCGATCCTGACCTTGTCTCCGGTGCTGACGCGGTACTGTTTGCCCCCGGTCTTGATTACCGCATACATGTGTGGCTCCACTGGTTCGATACAGAAAAGCCCTGGAATGTACGAAAATCCGGTGGTCGCGTCAATGTCTTGTCGTATCCGCGTCCGGCGGGACGGGTGGCGAGGCGGCCTCGCCCCGGGCCCGATGCCGGACGCACGAGGATTCCTTGACAGCAGTTCTGCCCGATTTCTACCATCGCGCCTGCCCGGGCCCCCGCCGTTCTCTGGAGAACCCGGCTGCAACGGCGCGACCGCGGTCTATTCTTGCCGATCTCCCCCTGACCTGTTCCCGATATGCGCGTCGACATCGACAAGCTCCGGCTGTTCCGTCCCACCGCTGCGCCCTCGAACAACCGGGTCCGACCGGACCGCGGTCATGGGGGGCAATCGTGACCATGGACGCCATCCGCGGGCTGGTCGCGGACGACATGGGCGCCGTCGACGCCGTGATCCGCGCCCGCCTGCACTCCGACGTGCTGCTGGTGCGGCAGATCAGTGAATACATCATCGGTGCCGGCGGCAAGCGTCTGCGGCCGATCCTCGTGATCCTGGCGGCGGGCGCCTGCAATCATCGGGGGCCGCGGGTCCACGAGCTGGCGGCGATCGTCGAGTTCATCCACACGGCCACGCTGCTGCACGACGACGTGGTCGACGAATCCGACCTGCGCCGCGGCCGCGCCACCGCCAACTCGGCTTTCGGCAACGCCGCCGCCGTCCTGGTCGGCGATTTTGTCTATTCCCGCGCCTTCCAGATGATGGTCGCGCTGCGCGAGATGCGCGTGATGGAAGTGCTGTCCGACGCCACCAACACCATCGCCGAGGGCGAAGTGCTGCAGTTGATGAACGTCCACGATGCCGACGTCACCGAGGAGTCCTACCTGCACGTCATCCGGTACAAGACGGCCAAGCTGTTCGAAGCTGCCGCGCGCCTCGGCGGCGTGGTCGCGGCCGCCCGGCCGGAGGTCGAGGCAGCACTGGCGGCCTACGGCATGCACCTGGGCACCGCCTTCCAGTTGATCGACGACGTGCTCGACTACTCGGGCGATCTCGACGCCACCGGGAAGAATCTCGGCGACGACCTGGCCGAGGGCAAGCCCACGCTGCCGCTGATCCGCGCCATGGCCGCCGGCACCGCGGCCGAATCGGCGCTGATCCGGCTTGCGATCGAAACGGGCGATCTCGACGGGTTCGGTCCGGTGCTCGAGGCGATCCACCGCACCGGGGCGCTGGACTACGCGCGCGCCGCCGCGAGGCGCGAAGCGGACGCCGCCCGTGCGGCCTTGTCGCTGCTGGGCCATTCGCGATACCGCGACAGTCTGCTATCCTTGGCGGCTCTCGCGGTGGATCGAACTTCCTGAGGGCATCGATCGGTGGCGTTGTTCGCGCTGCATCGGCCCTTCGATCCGCGTCGTTTCCGGCTTTCGTGCCGGCACCGGCGCAGCCAATCGCGGGAGTAGCGGCAGCAGCGGGAGTAGCGGCAGCATTCGGGGTGTAGCTCAGTCCGGTAGAGTACTGCGTTCGGGACGCAGGAGTCGGAGGTTCGAATCCTCTCACCCCGACCAGCATGGCATGCGCGTGCTGGCAGCGCCGGCACCCGGCCCAGCCCGTTCCGCTCCGGGGCTTCCAGTCCGCTCGGCCCTTCGGGTGTCCAGCCCGGCTCCCCTGGCCCCCCCGGTGCTTGGTGTCTCCCGGTTGCAGCCTCCCGCCTCCGGGCGCACGATCACTTCCGTCGTCGGCGCGGGCGCGCCGTTTGTGAGTGCCGTGGCGCTGTGATACAACGCGGGCACACATGGGATCCCGGCAGATGGCGGTACTCCCGAAGCGAGGTCCGGAATTGGCAAAACTCCTGTTGCTGGTCGCCGTCGCGGCGATCGTCTACGCGCTCTTGCGCAACTACCAGCGTGCGATCGCCCGTCAGCAGGACCAGACCCCTGCCGCCGCCCAGCCGCGGACCGTCGCCGAAGACATGGTCTGCTGCGATCGCTGCGGCGTGCATCTGCCGCGCAGCGAAGGTTTCCTGTCGCAGGGGCGATACTTCTGCTCCGATGACCATCGCAAGCTCGGTCCGAAATAGCGCCCGCCCCCGCACGCC
>JAYTTO010000240.1:0-1539 GCA_043744975.1 Betaproteobacteria bacterium
TGCCGGCGTGCACTACTGGGCACGGATTGCCGAGCGCTATCAGCTCGACCTGACAGTGGTCAATGCGCAGGTCGATCCGCAATTCGCGTTCATGACGGCCGACTGGGACGGCAAGATTCGCATGGACCCGTCGTCCCGCTACGCGATGCAGCGGCTCGTCGCGTTGAACGACCGCTACGACATCGCCTTCGCCTGCGATACCGACCACGATCGCCACGGCATCGTCACGCGCAGCGCCGGCCTGCTGGCACCGAATCACTACCTCAGTGTCGCCATCGACTATCTGTTCCAGCACCGGCCGCAGTGGGCCGCGACGGCGGCGGTCGGCAAAACGGTGGTCAGCAGCACGATGATCGATCGCGTGACTGCCCGCCTCGGCCGCAGCCTGTTCGAAGCACCCGTTGGGTTCAAATGGTTCGCAGCGGGTCTGTTCGACGGCAGCCTGGGCTTCGGCGGTGAAGAGAGCGCGGGTGCATCCTTTCTGCGCCGTGATGGCCAGGTGTGGACCACAGACAAGGACGGCATCGCGGCGGCGCTGCTGTCGGCCGAAGTCTCGGCCTGCACGGGGCGCGACCCAGGGGTCTTGTACCGCGAGCTGTGTGCCGAGTTCGGCGAGCTCTTCGCAGAACGCATCGATGCGCCGGCGACCCAGGCGCAGAAGCAGGCCTTGGCGAAGCTGATGCCGGCGCAGATCATTGCGACCGAACTGGCAGGCGAACCCATCACCAGCGTGATCGACAAGGCGCCAGCCAATGGCGCGCCGATCGGCGGCATCAAGGTCAGCACACAGAGTGGCTGGTTCGCTGCGCGGCCCTCAGGCACCGAAGACATCGTCAAGATCTACGCCGAGAGCTTCCGCGACGACGCGCACCTGCGGCGCTTGCTCGCGGGGGCACAGCGCATCGTGGACGTCGCACTCAACCTCGAGGAATCTTCATGAGCACGCTGAGCCCCGACCTCCTGCGCAAGATGCACGCCTGGTGGCGCGCTGCCAACTACCTGTCGGTGGGGCAGATCTACCTGCACGCGAACCCGCTGCTCGAAGAGCCGCTGACGTTGGCGCACATCAAGCCGCGCCTGCTCGGACATTGGGGCACCACGCCCGGACTGAACCTGCTGTACGTGCACTTGAACCGCCTGATCAGGGAGCACGACCTCAACATGATCAACGTCATCGGCCCGGGTCACGGCGGCCCGGGGCTGGTGGCGAACACGTACCTTGAGGGCACGTACACCGAAACCTATCCGGACATCTCGCGCGACCGAGACGGTATGCGCAAGCTGTTCCGACAGTTCTCGTGGCCCGGCGGTATCCCGAGCCATGTGGCACCGGAAACTTCGGGCTCGATCCACGAAGGCGGCGAGCTCGGCTACTCGCTGGCGCATGCCTACGGCGCGGCCTTCGACAACCCCGGGCTGATCGTGGCCTGTGTCATCGGCGACGGTGAAGCAGAGACGGGCGCGCTGGCGACGAGCTGGCACTCGAACAAGTTTCTGAACCCGGCGCGCGATGGCGCGGTGCTGCCGATCCTGCACCTC
>JAYTTO010000241.1:0-3199 GCA_043744975.1 Betaproteobacteria bacterium
TCGAGACAGAAGTCTTTGCCGAACTTGGCGTGGAACTTCTCCTCGGGCATGGTAAGGCGCGCCAGGTTGCGCAGCGGATGGAACGAGCAATGCAGTAGGTCCTCGACCTGGAGGATCTCTGCGTAGTCGGCGATTGCCTTGATCACGCAGAACTCTGGCCAGGTCTTCAGTTCGAACTCGAAGATCGAGAGCGGTCGCTTCACGGCCGGGTCCATGCGCTCTGGGGCGACACCGATCTCCTCCGCGAGCCCGCGGAAGCGGACATGATGGTGGTACTCCTCCATCGCGACCCGGCAGGTCAGCCATTTGGCGTAAGGCGTGGGCGCGAGCGCGATCGCCGGCTCATCGAAGACCTGGGCGCCGTAGAGCTCGTTGACCGCATGGCTGACGACGATCTTCTCGACCGCCTGGCGGTAGTCTTCGGGTTGCGCGGCGAGTTCGGCGGCACTCTTCACTTCGATTCCGGCGACGGTGGTCATGGCGGCTCCTGTCAATGTCAGAGTACGGGCTCGGTGTTGAACAGTTCGAGGTCGGTAGCAAGGTCGACGAGGTGCGGCGCGAAAGCCACACTGAGCGCGCGGGCGAAGGCGACTGGATCGTCGTTGCCGAGCGGTTCGGCGACGACCGTGGCCGCCACCCTCGGCTGCGAGAACAGGAACACCTCGCGCCCGCGCACGCCGAGCAACTGCCCGGTGAAGGTGTTCTCGGCCGACACCAGGAAGGCCACCAGGCGGGCGACGTGTTCGGCCGGAATGCGCAGCGCGCGATCGCGGTAGGTGGTCTGGGCCTCATTGGCGGGTTGGATTGTTTCGGTGACGCGGGTGGCCGCGAATGGCGCGACCGCATTGCACCTGACGCCGGCACGGGCCATGTCCATCGCCACCACGCGCGTCAGCCCGAGCAGGCCGGCCTTGGCGGCCGCGTACGCGCTCTGGCCGAAATTGCCGATCAGACCGGCGCTCGACACCATGTTGACGATGCTGCCCGCGGCGCGGCCGGCCTTGATCTGGTCGCGCATCACCGCCGTGGCGGCTGCGATCAACGCGAACGGTGCATGCAGATTGACGCGCAGGACCCGGTCGAACTCCTCGGGACGGCCCTTGAAGATCAGCGCATCGCGCAGGATTGCGGCATTGTTGACGACGATGTCGAGGGCACCGAAGCGCTCGATCGCCAGGCTCACCAGCGCCGCCCCGGCGCCGGTGTCCGCGATGTCGCCAGGCCAGGCCAGCGCCCGCGCGCCGAGCGCAGCCGCAACGGCTTCAGCGACGGCAGAGTCCGCCTCACCGCCGTCGATGGCGACACCGTTGTCGGCGACGATCACGTTCGCACCGCGGGCATGCAGCAGGCGCGCGATCGCGAGCCCGATACCGCGGGCGCCGCCGGTGACGATCGCCACGCGTCCGTCAAGCGACGATCCGGTCATGCGGCACGCTCCTTCGCCGGCGCGGAGCCCGGTACCGGATCGGCATGGATGTCGCGCGTCGGCACGCCCTTGCGCAGCAGCAGCGCGGTGGCCGCTTCGACCATGGCCGCCGGACCGGCGACATAGGCCTTGAAGCCGTCGAGACTGGCGAAATCGGCGTCGACGGCGTCGGTCACCATGCCCGCGCGGCGCGGCAGGTCGACGGCGCCGTCAGCGTCATCCGACAGCACCACCTGCGCCCGCGACCCCGGTCGGCCCTCCACCCAGGAGCGCATCTCCGCCTCGGCGTAGACATCGCGCGCCGTCCGGGCACCGAAGTAGACATGCACCGGATTGTCACGACCGTTGATGCGCAACGTCGAGAGGATCGACCGGATCGGCGCCAGACCGCTGCCGCCGGCGATGGCGATGATCGGGCCGGCATGCTTCTCACGCAGGTGCGCCGACCCCGACGGCCCGGTCACCCGCACCTCGTCGCCGACCTGCAGGCGTCGGCCGAAATCGGCGGTGACGCTGCCGGCGCCGCCTTCGCGCACATGGAACTCAAGCCAGGGCTCGTCGGGCCTGCTGGCGATCGAATACTCGCGGGGCTTGCCGTGCGCGAAGGCGTATTCGATCGACGCATACTGGCCGGCACTGAACGAGAACGGCCCGCCCGACATGATCCCGAGCCGCACGCGCCAGATGTCGCCGGTCACCGGCTCCATCGCGGCGACCCGGCAGGACAGGATCCGCGACGGATGCATCACCAGTTCGTCGTCGTCCACCCGACGGATGCGCACGTCGCCCCAGACCTGGGTACGGCAGGCGAGCACGATACCGCGTGCCCGGTCCGCGTCGCTCAGCGCATGTTCAGAGCGCTCGAGTTCCAGGATGTCGCCCGACAGGAGTTCGCAGCGGCAGGTGCCGCAGTTGCCGGCCTGACAGCTGTAGGCGAACCCGACGCCCGCCAGCAGGCAGGCATCGAGGATGGTGTCGCCGCCCTCCGCCTCGACGTCCTGGTCGCCGACTTCGATCTCGATCCTGTAGCTCATGCAACCTCGCGCCGATGCCTCATCGCCAATGCTAAAGTATGTTTATCCAATCATTTGATGTCAAACAATATGACTAGTAAGACTCGAACGCGCCCGGTCGCTGCAGACGCCCCCGCGATCGAGGACGAAGACATCGCGCTGGGGCTCCTGCCCGAACTCGTCGGCTACCACGTGCGCCAGGCGCAGATGGCGATTTTCGCCGACTTCGACGCGGCGCTGGGCGAACTCGGCGTGTCCCCGGGCATCTTCGCATTGCTCGTCATCATCGACGCCAATCCCGGACTCAAGCAGACGCGGCTCGCGGCCGCGGCGCGGCTCGACCGGTCGACGCTGGTCCCCGCGCTCGACAAGCTCGAACAACGGCAACTGGTGGAGCGCCGGGCAGCCCCCGGCGACCGGCGCTCGAACGGGATCTTCCTCACGCCGGGCGGCGGGGCGGTGCTCGAGGCCGCGCGGCGTGCGGTGCGGCGCCACGAGGCGCGGCTGGCCCGCGGCTTCGCCGTCGGCGAACGCACCACCCTGATCGACTTGCTGACCCGCATCTTTCCGGAGCATCGCTGATGGATCGTCCCCCGCCCGCCGCAAGCTGACGCTCGCGCTCGCGGAAGGCAGCCGCACCGCCCGGTGCGCCGTCGCCCGGCAACGACCAGACACCGCACGCCACGCGCATCACGATGCTCGATTACGACGAGCATCGTCGTCGGGAAGAACTACCCGATCTCGTTCCAGGAACGTCCGG
>JAYTTO010000242.1:0-6910 GCA_043744975.1 Betaproteobacteria bacterium
ATCGCCGACGCCATCGGGTAGTCGGCGGTTTCGCGGGACGCCGCGTCGATGATGCGGAACACGTTCTCGATCGGCTGTCCCACCGCCTCTGCGCCGGGCCAACTGGTCAGGCCCTCGGCCACCTTGTTGAGGTATGTGACCCGGCAATGCACGTCGGTACACAGGACGGCGTCGCCGATCGAGTCGAGCGTGACCCGCACCCGCTCCTTTTCCTCGAACAAGGCTTCGGCGTTGGCGGCACGTTCGATCATGTTGCCAAGGGCCTTGGGCAACAGATAGCTGTCGAGGCGACTCTTGAGCAGATAGTCCTGGGCGCCATGCTGCACCGCCAGCTTCGCCATGGCTTCGACCTTCTCGTCTGCCAGTACCAGGATCGGAATCTGCGGCGCTTCGCGATAGAGCCGATCGAAAGTGTCCATGCCCTGGCTGTCCGGCAGAAAAAGATCGACCAATACGGCCGCCACCGGATTCATGCCGTGATTTGCAGCACCGATCAATCGCTCCAGCCCCTCGGCGCTGCGCCTGACCCATTCGACCCGGAACGGCCCATCGCCGGCAGTGGTCAGCGCCGCGCGAACGGCCTCCGCTTCGGCGGGGTCGTCCTGGATCAGCAGAATGGTTCGGGGCATGGGCAAGCGGATGCCGGCGCGCGCTGCTCAGTGCAACCCGTCGGCATAGGCCAGGGCTTCGGCGGCATAGCAGCTGCATGCCACCGCTTCGAGCCCTTTGCGATCGAGCACGGTGATCTGGCCGCGGTGATACTCGATCAGCCCGCTGCTTTGCAGGACGCCGGCCGCGGTCGTGATGCCCACGCGGCGCACCCCCAACATGTACGCCAGGAATTCGTGGGTGAGATGGAAGCTGTCGGCGTGGGCCCGGTCGTGCGTCATCAGCAGCCAGCGCGCCAGGCGCGGCGCGATCAGGTGAAACCTGACGCATGCCGCCGACGTGGCCAATTGAGCCATCAGCACGTAGAGGTAACGGTCGAGGACACGCCGGAGCGCCGCACTGCGCGCAAGCTCGTTGCGAAACGGTGCGGTACCGATGCGCCATGCGACTCCCGGACCCTGCACCAGGGCATGCAATGGCGCCTTGACGACACCCAACACCAGTTGTGCGCCGAGCATGCCCTCGTTGCCCACCATGCCGACTTCGAGCACCGGTTTGCCGTCGATCATCGTCACCAGCGAAATGAAGCCGGTGGTGGGAAAGTAAACGTGGCGCGTCGGCGCCCCGCTCTCGCACAGCACGTCGGACAACACCAGATCGACCGGCTCGCAGATGGCGAGCAGGCTCAGCCGGTCGCGCCGTGGCAGCAGTTCGATCAGATGGTTTTCGACGTTGGCCAAGCGGGCACTCCTGCACAAGGGCCGGAGCCCATGGCGGACGGGACTGCACATGACCCCAGCCTCCGCCTGACATCGACCCGGATGTGTGGAGTCTGGGCGACACCACGACCCGTGACTGTGTGCCAGCGCACCAAGCGCCGTATTAACCGTGCCCTGGGTGGCCGCCGCCGGCTAGCTCCCGAGCGCCCCGCCCGGGACATCGCGAACGGAGTCAGCCGCCGGACGGGAAGGCCATCACACCGCGAGCAGCGCCGGCAGCAGCCGGTCGTATTCCTTCTTCACGACCGCATAGCACTCGCAGGTGCGCTGCTCCAGACCCGGCCGGTCCCGCACCGTGATGAGGCCGCGCGAATAACTGATGAGCCCGGCATGCTGCAACTTCATGGCGCCCTCGGTCACGCCTTCGCGGCGCACCCCGAGCATGTTGGCGATCAACTCCTGCGTCATCTTCAGTTCATTTCCCTGCAACCGGTCGAGGCTCAGCAGCAACCAGCGGCACAACTGCTGGTCAAGCGAATGATGCCGATTGCACACCGCCGTCTGCGCCATCTGCGTGATCAGTGCCTGCGTGTAGCGCAGCAGCAGGTGCATCACCGGGCCGGACCGGTCGAATTCGGCCTTGATGATCTGCGCCTTGATCCGGAAGCCTTGCCCGGCGCTTTGCACCACCCCGCGGCTGGGTGTGGACCCGCCGCCCATGAACAGCGAGATGCCGACCAGGCCCTCGTTGCCGACCACGGCGATCTCGGCCGAGGCGCCGTTCTCCATCACGTAGAGCAACGACACGATGGCGGTGGTCGGAAAGTAGCTGTGACTCAGGGTCGCGCCGGCTTCGTAGAGCACCTGCCCGAGCGGCATCTCGACCCACTCGAGCAGCGGCTGCCAGCGCGCCCACACGGCTGCCGGCAGCACGGCGAGCAACTGATTCATTTTCGGGTCGGTAGGAGCGGGCATTGTGGAACTCCGCAGCGTCTCGGCCGTCGGGGGCCGTCGGGGGCCGTGCCTCGAGGCGACAAATCGTAACCATCATAGCGCGCCGAGAGATTTTTGTATGTTCGACAGCGCACAGACGATCGGTCATCCCACCCGTCACCTGTCACGATGCCTCGCTGTGCGCGGGATTCGAAGCGCTGATCAGGTCCTTCCGGTAGCGCCGCGTGAAACCGTGAGGCGCGGGTATACGTCTCGGACGCGTCCGGTCGTGATTCGATCACCGACACCGCGCTGCTAAACTAGTTTATCCGAGCCGAACGGGTCAGGCTCCCAACACAGCTTCCTGCCGGATCTCGTTGCGGCGCCAGTCGGGCGCGAGCGTGATCGCGGCACCGGAGCAAGCTGCGTGAGGTCACCGATTCACATCCATGCACGGCGCGCGCCCGACGCCGCGCTTCACCGGTCGAACGGCGCATGACGGGCACGCTGTTCATCGTCAGCGCGCCCTCCGGCGGCGGCAAGACCAGCTTGGTGAAGGCGCTGCTGGCTGCCGATCCGGAGGTGCACCTGTCGGTCTCGTACAGCACGCGGCCGGCACGACCGGGCGAGCTGGGCGGGCGCGAATACCATTTCGTCGGCCGCGAGCAGTTCGACGCCATGCGCGATCGCGGCGAGTTCCTCGAATGCGCGGAGGTTCACGGCAACTGGTACGGGACCTCGCAGCGCTGGATCGAGGCCGAAACCCGCGCCGGGCACGACATCCTGCTGGAGATCGACTGGCAGGGCGCGTTGCAGGTGCGGCGCCTGATTCCGGACGCGGTGGGCATCTTCATCGTCCCGCCCTCGCTCGAGACGCTGGCCGAACGCCTGTCGGCGCGGGCCACCGACACGCCGACGGTGATCGAACGCCGGCTGCAGGCCGCCCGCGATGAAATCGCGCACCTGACCGAGTTCGATTACGTTATTATTAACAATGACTTCGACTTGGCTGCGCGCGACCTTCGGTGTGTCGTGCGGGCCCAGCGTCTTCGCCTCCCGGCGCAACTCGAGCGCCACCAAGCCCTGATCAACCGCCTGAAGTAACCAAGGAGTCTCCCATGTCCCGCATCACCGTCGACGACTCCCTTAAATTTATCCCGAACCGGTTCGACCTCACCCTCGCCGCCACCTATCGCGCGCGCGAGATCGCCAATGGTGCCACGCCGGAAGTCGAACCCAACAAGGACAAGCCGACCGTGATCGCCTTGCGCGAGATGGCGCTGGGCCTGGTCAGCATCGAGATCCTGTACCGCACCAAGACCTGAGCTCCCCGGGCGCGGCGCGCCCGCCGGAGCCCACCGCTGGCGCTGCGCGCCGAATGTCCGAAACCGAAACCCTGTTCCGCGACGCCGCCGGCTACCTGAAGCCGGAGGACGTCGCTCAGCTCGAATCGGCCTACCGCTTCAGCGCTCGGGCGCACGAAGGCCAGTTCCGCAAGACCGGCGACCCGTACGTCTCGCACCCGGTTGCCGTCGCCAAGATCCTGACCCAGTGGCATCTCGATCCGCAGGCGCTGACCGCCGCGCTGCTGCACGACGTGATGGAAGACACCACCATCACCAAGGTCGAGATCGCCGAGCGCTTCGGCCGCATGGTCGCGGAACTCGTCGACGGCGTCTCCAAGCTGGACCGGATCGAGTTCGAGAGCCACGAGCAGGCACAGGCCGAGAACTTCCGCAAGATGGTGCTGGCGATGACGCGCGATGTGCGCGTCATCCTCATCAAGCTGGCCGACCGCCTGCACAACATGCGCACGCTCGACGCGATGCAGGCAAAGAAGCGCGCCCGCATTGCCCGCGAGACGCTCGACATCTACGCGCCCATCGCCAACCGGCTCGGCCTGAACGCGCTCTACCAGGAGCTGCAGGAGCTCTCGTTCCGCCACCTCTACCCGGTGCGCTACCGCGTGCTGCAGAAGGCGTTGCTGGCCGCGCGCGGCAACCGGCGCGAGGTGGTCGACCGCATCCTCGACGCCATCCGCACCAAGCTGCTCGACTCGCACATCGAGGCCGTGGTCACCGGCCGCGAGAAGAATCTCTTCAGCATCTACAGCAAGATGCAGGACAAGCACCTGTCGTTCTCGCAGGTGTTCGACATCTACGGCTTTCGCATCGTCGTGCACGACCTCCCGGCCTGCTACCTGGCGCTCGGCGCGCTGCACGCCCTCTACAAGCCGATTCCGGGCAAGTTCAAGGACTACATCGCGATCGCCAAGGCCAACGGCTACCAGTCGCTGCACACGACGCTGTTCGGTCCGTTCGGCATGCCGCTCGAGGTCCAGATCCGCACCCAGGAGATGCACAAGATCGCCGAGGCCGGGGTCGCTTCGCACTGGCTCTACAAGGAGTCGGATACCGAACTGAACGAACTGCAGCAGAAGACCCACCAGTGGCTGCAGAGCTTGATCGAGATGCAGAGCCAGAGTGACTCGTCGATCGAGTTTCTCGAGCACCTGAAGGTCGACCTGTTCCCCGACGAGGTCTATGTCTTCACGCCCAAGGGCCTGATCCTGTCGCTGCCGCAGGGCTCGACCTGCGTCGACTTCGCCTATGCGGTCCACACCGACATCGGCCACCGTTGCGTCGCCGCCAAGATCAACCAGGAGCTCGTGCCACTGCGCACCGAGCTGAAGAACGGCGACCGGGTCGAGATCATCACCGCGGCGCACGCCAAGCCGAATCCGGCATGGCTCAACTACGTGGTGACCGGCAAGGCGCGGTCGCACATCCGCCATTTCTTGAAGACCATGCAGTACGAGGAATCGGCGCAGCTGGGCGAGCGGATCCTGAACCAGGCCATCGCGGCCCTGCAACCGACCACCGAGATCATCGAGGACAGCCGGTGGGACAAGCTGCTGCGCGACGGCGGCAACACGTCGCGGCAGGAGGTGCTGGCCGACATCGGCCTCGGCAAGCAGCTCGCCATCGTCGTGGCGCGCCGCCTGCTCACGCTCGGCGACGGCGAGGGCTACTCGAACCACCTGCCCGGCTCGGTCATGATCCGCGGCTCGGAGGGCATGGCCCTGCAGTATGCAAAATGCTGCAATCCGATCCCTGGCGACCCGATCATCGGTTACGTGAAGAAGGGCCAGGGGCTGGTGGTGCACACCCACGACTGCCCGGTCGCGCGCAAGATGCGCGGCGACCCCGAGAAATGGCTGGATGTCGAATGGGCGACCGACGGCAAGAAGCTGTTCTCGGTCAACCTGCGGCTGGTGGTCTCGAACGAGCGCGGCACGCTGGCCCGCGTCGCCGCGGCGATCGCGGATGCCGGTTCCAACGTCGACAACCTCAGCATCGAGCCCGGCGATTCGAGCGCGTACTCGAACATGCTGTTCACGCTGCAGGTCCACGACCGGCTGCATCTCGCGCAGATAATGCGCGGGTTGCGGCGCATTCCCGCCGTGATCCGCGTGACGCGTCTCAAGGGCTGAACACACCCGTCGTCTCCTCTGTCCGGCGCTGAACGCCCGGCCGCACCGCTATCCCATGGACCTCTTCTCCACACAGTTCGCCTCGGCGCTCGCCGCCATCATCGTCATCGACATCGTGCTCGCGGGCGACAACGCCATCGTGATCGCGCTGGCGGCCCGCACGCTGCCGAAGCAGATGCAGCGTCCCGCCATCCTCTGGGGCACGTTGGGCGCGATCCTGGTCCGGGTGCTGATGACGCTGGTCGTGGTCTGGCTGCTCACCCTGCCTGGCCTGCGGCTGGTGGGCGGGCTGATGCTGGTGTGGATCGCCTGGACGCTGCTCGCGGCCGACAACCAGCACGACGACGCCAGTGTCGCCTCGATCGCCGCCGCGGCGGCCGTCACCTTTGCCAGTGCCATCCGGACGATCGTTGTCGCCGACGCGGTGATGGGCCTCGACAACGTGCTCGGCGTGGCCGGCGCCGCCAAGGGCAGCTTCGTGCTGGTAGTCCTGGGTCTCGCCATCAGCATTCCGATCATGATCTGGGGCAGCACGCTGATCCTGAAGCTGGTGGACCGCCATCCGGTGATCGTCTATCTCGGCGCCGGCATGCTGGCGTGGACCGCCGCGGTGATGATCGTCCACGAGCCGCGGCTGGAGCTGTGGATCGCCCCGCAGCCCTGGCTCCGCATCCTGGTCTACGTCGTGGTCATCGGGGGCGTGCTCGGCGCCGGTTACCTGACCAAGCGCCGACGCGCCCGGCCGCCGACGTGAATGCCGGGTGCGCCGCGGGCAGGCCAGGCTTGCGCCACCGCGGCGGCGGGTTAAGAATGTCTGGTGTTCACGGGTCGACCAGGTGGCAGGCCATGCGGTTTCGAAGCGTTGTCGCAGGTTGCACGCTGAGCGTGTTCCTCGCGGGCCCGGCGTTCGCCCAGACCACCGACGACGCTGCCGGCCTGCCGACGCCACCGGCGCGTAGCGAGCGCCTCGATATCTACGGCGCCGGGATGTGCCATACCTGCGAGTGGCGCCCGCACAACAAGTCCATGGCGGCGGCCGGGCAATGCGGCAGCGGCGCCGACGGCGGACCGAACGCCGGCTGGTTCGAGTGCGGCCGCAATCCGGCCTGCGAACCGGTCTGCAACTTCGTCCGCTGCAGCCAACCCTGAGGGCGGC
>JAYTTO010000243.1:0-2362 GCA_043744975.1 Betaproteobacteria bacterium
GGCGTTCCTGCTGGTACTCGCCGAGGGCGATGCGGTCGGGGCGGATGCAAGGTTGGTGCGGGCGGCGTCGTTACGGCTACTCGAAGCCTCGCTGACCGGCGAAAGCGAGGCCGTGCTCAAGCATGTACGGCCGTTGCCGGCACCGGTGGCACTGGGCGACCGGCTGAACATGGTGTATCAGGGCACGGCCGTTGCCCAGGGCAGCGGCCGCGCCATCGTCACCGCGACCGGCATGCGGTCCGAGGTCGGCGCGATCGCCGGTATGCTCGACGCGACCACGGAAGCGTTGCTCACGATCGACCTGTTCCTCCCGGGCGGCCTGATCGAAGGCCGATACGACCTGGTCCGGGCGCGCACCGCCGGCTTCACCGTGCTGGTGCTGGCGCAACTCTTCAACTGCCTCAATGCCCGCTCCGAAACCGCGAGCGCGTTTCGGGGCCTGTTCGCCAACCGCTGGCTGTGGGGCGCGATCGCCTTGTCGGCCTTGCTGCAGATGGCGGTGGTCCACGTCGGCTTCCTGAATCTGGCCTTCGGCACTGTGCCGATGTCGGGCGAGCAATGGTTGACATGCGTCGCGATGGCCAGCGCGGTGCTTTGGTTCAGCGAACTGCGCAAGCTGATGAATCGGGCTCGAGGCGCCTGGCCGGGGGCTCAGACCCGATCGGCGGCCTGATGCAACTGCTCCACGTTCGTCGCGCAGGTCCGCCGGAAAGTCTCGCTGATGCGGGTATCCAGAGCCGCCCGTGTCCAGAAGATCATGGCCGCCGTATGTGCCGCAGCCCAGACGGCGCGTTGCGGTGGCAGCGGCAGCGGTGGATCGAACACCCGCTTCGCTATCTCGCCGCCGGGCAGCGGTGCGTACAGCATCGGCACCATGTCATACGTAGGTGCCAGGGCCAGCGTGCCCTGCGGGACGAAGCTGAGGTTGCCGGTGTGCATGTCGGTATTGGCGATGAGCCGCCCGAACCACCACAGATGTCGGATGCGCTCCACGTCGTCGGGCGTCAGCAGGCCGAGGTCAACCAGGCGCCCGGCCAAGCGGGGCCAGTCCGATGATCCGTCGCCGAGCAAGGCGGCATCGAGAGTGGCAAGACTGGCGAGCCGGCTGCGGCCGAACATGCCGTGGCGGTCGAACCGCTCGACCTCGAGGAAGGTGCGGCCGTCGCAGGCCACGATGCGGCTGCGTGCGCTGGCGACGCCAGGCAGCGTTGCCGTGCATTCCAGCGCGAGATGCTCGCAGATGAGCAGGTCGGCCCAGCGTCGCACCGCGGCCGAACCGTCGGCGCCGGAGAACTTCACCAGCACGTGCGGTGTGCCGCTGCCGGTCATCTCCCGCAGCGCCGGGAACTTCGGAAACTCGCCGGCCGCGCTCGATCCCGGAACGCCCGCGGCGATCGCCTGTTCGGCCAGACGTGAATAGGTCCGGCCGAGCTGGCGGGCTTTCACGGGTTCCGGCGCGATGCCCTTGCCCATCTGCCAGAGTTCGTAAGCAGGGTTGCCTAGAATCAGATTGCCGCTCACGTCCGCGCCGGTCCGGCTCAGGACGTGGAGGATGTCGTCGTCGCTCCATTGGTCCGGATTCGGGGCGACCGCCAGTTGGCGATGTTCCGCCCGGGCGAGTTGCCGCCCCAGATAACCTTGCGGGCGCATGTCGTGCAGCGGATATGGCAGGCCCTCCCACCAACCGTCGCGTGACTCGTCCGGCACGGGCCAGCCGGTATCCGCGAGACTCATGCAGGTGCCGTGGGGATGAACCGCCGCCAGGTGAGTCACCAGTTCGGCCCTGCCTGCCTGGTCGATCTCGTAGAGCGGCAGCCCGGCTACCTCACCTCGCAGCGGTCGGCGCAGGCCGTAACGCGTGCGTCTCGCCTTGCCGGTGACGAGAATCCTGCCATGCAGCTCCTGGAGCAGACGGTGCAGCGTCGGCACGCTGACGCCGAGGTGGTCGGCGAGCGCCGTCGCGCTGACCGCCGCACGGCTGGCCAGGACGGTCGTCAGTTGGTTCAAGGCGGCATGATTTTTTGGGCGCATGCATCATTATGAAATGATTCATGAGAAGATAAAACAGCGATATTGCCCACTAAGGAATAGTTTTCGTGGCTTCTTATCGAGAAGATTCAGCGACGAACCTTCGCGTCTTTCAAACCAGGTTCCCCGCCCTGCCCTGCCACGGCACATGCGCCAGCATGCGGCGCGTCGTGCGCCAGCAGGTGCGCCTCGCCGTGTTCGATGATGCAGTAGCGGAACGCCGCCGCTGCGGGCAACAGGCGTTTCGATTGCAGGCGCACGATGTTCCACATGCGCATCACCGGCGTGCCTTTCACATCCAGCCCGCCGATAACTTGCTCAAGCTCGGCTCTGA
>JAYTTO010000244.1:0-3212 GCA_043744975.1 Betaproteobacteria bacterium
AGGAGACATGCCCACCATCGAGCGCATCGAGATTTTTCAGGTCGACCTGAAACCGCCCGTGCCGCGCAGCGACGCGATCCAGACGTTCTCGCTGCAGGAGACGCCGATGATGCGCATCTACTGCGACGACGGTTCCTCCGGCACCGGCTACTCGTACACCATCGGCAACGGCGCCTCGTCGGTGATCGCGATGCTGCGCGACCACCTGGCGCCGCGCCTGATCGGCCGCGATCCGGCTTTCATCGAGGAGATCTGGAAGGACCTGTTCTTCTTCACCCACGCCAATTCGGTCGGCGCCACCACCAGCATCGCCCTGTGCGTGGTCGATACCGCGCTATGGGACCTACGCTGCCGTCACGCCGGACTGCCGTTGCACGTCATGGCCGGCGGCGCGCACCGGAAGATCCCGGTCTACGACACCGAAGGCGGGTGGCTCCACCTCACCCCGGAACAGGTGCTGACCAACGTCGTGGCCAACAAGGAGAAGGGCTTCCGTGGCGTGAAGATCAAGGTCGGGCGCCCGCACGTCTCCGAAGACATGCAGCGGCTCGAGGCGGCGCGCAAGGCGCTCGGCGACGACTTCGAGATCATGACCGACGCCAACCAGGGCTTTACGGTGTCCGAGGCGATCCGGCGCGTGCGGCATTTCCAGGAACTCGACATTGCCTGGTTCGAGGAGCCGCTGCCGGCCGAGGATCTCAACGGTCACGTGCTGCTGTCGCAATCGACCTCGGTGCCGATCGCGATCGGCGAATCGCTGTATCACCCGAGCCACTTCCGCGAGTATCTCCAGCGCGGCGCCTGCACCATCGTGCAGGTGGATGTCGGCCGTGTCGGCGGCATCACGCCGTGGCTCAAGGTCGCCCATCTCACCGAGACCTTCAACTGCCAGATCTGCCCGCACTTCCTGATGGAGCTGCATCTCGGGCTGTGCTGTGCGGTGCCCAACGCGACCTGGCTCGAACACATCCCGCAGCTCGACGACATCACGCACTCGCGGGTGAAGATCGAAGATGGCTACGCCGTGCCGTCGACGGAAGCCGGGCTGGGAATCGAGTGGAACTGGGAAGCCATCGCGCGGCTGCGCAACGCTGCGCCGATCGTCGTCCAATAGCTCACCGCAACCGATGTGAAAAAGGCCGGGGATCACCTGGCCTTTTTTCGTCTGTGGCGCGCCGGATCAGGGGCCGCGATCAGAGCGCGGGCACGCGCCGGTGGAAATCGGTGGCGTCCTGGAATGCCGCCCCGACCCGGAACAGGGTGGCCTCGTCGAAGGGCCGCCCGATGACTTGCATGCCGATCGGCAGGCCGTCGCCGTCGAAGCCGCAGGGCACATTGAGCGACGGCAGGCCGGTCAGGCTGGGCACCCCGGTGAACTGCATGATGGCGGACAGCATGTCTTCCTCGACGCCGTTCTCGATGACGACCTTCATCGCCCCGACTGCCGTCGCGGTGAACGGCAGCGTGGGGCAGATGAACACATCGACGGACTTGAACGCCTCGATGAACTCGCTGCGCAGCAACGCACGATAGCGCTGCGCCTGGATGTAGTGCGTCGCGAGCAGCATCTCCCCGACCTCGAGCAAGGCTCTCACGTCGGCGCCGTAGTCGTCGGGGCGCTCGCGCAGCCATTGCTGGTGGTAGGTGCTCGGCTCCGCGGATTCGATCGTGAGCTGTGCCGAGATGTTGCCGTGGATGTTCTCGATGTTCACATCGAACACCTGGGCGCCCAGCCCCTCGAGCGTAACCAGCGCATGCTTCACTTTGTCGTGCACCCGCGGTTGCAGGTGATGAAAGAAGTAGCCCGGGACGACGCCGATTCGCAGCCCCTTCACGCCGCGCTTCAAGTCGGCCGTGTAGTCCGGCACCGGCTCCGTGGCGCAGTTGGCGTCCCTCGGGTCGTGCCCGGCGACGACGTTGAGCATGATCGCGCAGTCCTCGACGCTGTGGGTCATGGGGCCGCAGGTGTCCATGCTCCACGCGAGCGGGATGATGCCGTGGTTGCTCACGCGGCCGTAGGTCGGCCGGATGCCGACGATGCCGTTGATCGCGGCGGGCAAGCGGATGGAACCGCCGGTATCGGTGCCGAGCGAGCCCAGGCACGTCCCGGCCGCTACCGCCGCGCCGGAACCACCGCTCGATCCCGCCGGGAAGCGCGAGGTGTCCCAGGGATTGCGCGTTGCTCCGTAGTGCGGGTTGTCGGTGGTACCGCCCCACGCGAACTCGTGCATGTTGGTCTTGCCAACGAAGATGGCGCCGGCTTGGCGCAGGCGCCCGGTCACGGTCGCGTCGTGGTCGGGAATCCAGTCGCCGAGGATCTTGCTGCCCGCGGTCGTCCGCAGGCCCCGTACCGCGATGTTGTCCTTGAGGCTGATCGGAATGCCGTGCAACGGGCCCAGCACATGGCCGGCGCGGACCATGATGTCTGCCGCCTTCGCCACTTCGCGCGCCTGCTCTTCGTAGACGCTGATATACGCGACGATTCGAGGATTAACCGCGCGGATGCGTTCGAGGCAGGCATCCACCAGATCGACCGAAGACACCTTGCGCGTCCGGATGAGGTTGCCGGCTTCGGCCAGCGAGAGACGGGTCAGATCCATGACAGGCGCCGCTCAGGACCGGGGCGGATGGCGAAAGCCCGTGGCAGGCGGGAGCGTCGAATACTGCGCCGCGCTCATCTTGCGGCTGAGCTCGTTGGCGGCCTGCACCCAGGAACCCAGGATCGCAAGGACGATGGCTTCGCGATCAGGCGCGAGCGGCAGCGCCGCCATGTCGGCCAATGCCCGCACCGTCGACTCGTTCATCGGCGACTGCGCGCCGGGCCGCCAGCGGCCGGAGTCCGCTGTCCTTCACCAGGCACAGACAGTCCGCAGGGACTGTCTGTGTGCGGGTTCAGCCCGCAAGCGCAGTGCCCCCCATTGGGGGGTGCCGACCGAAGGAAGGCTGGGGCCACAACCATCAAGCGAAGGTACACAGGACGCGCCCGGCCGCTCCGAAGCGGCCTGTGGCCCCCCATTGGGGGGTGCCGACCGAAGGAAGGCTGGGGGGGTTCATATTCTCAGCGACGGCGTTTCAGGCTGAGCCCCAACCCGGCGAGACCGACTGCAAGCATCGCCCAGGTGGAGGGCTCCGGCACGGCATGCGGCTCGCCGTAGATGAAGTCGTCCAGAGCAACGGCATCGGTGCCGCGACCTTGATGGCCGTTGGAGAGC
>JAYTTO010000245.1:0-2770 GCA_043744975.1 Betaproteobacteria bacterium
ACCCGGACTCGCCGGCCGTGTTCTCGATCCGGTCCGGCGGCCGTTTCTGAGAGCGCCGCCGGGGACCGTTTCTGAGAGTGCCGCCGGCGGCCGCACTACATCCGCTTCGCAACTTCCTCCAGCATGACCTCGGTGGCGCCGCCGCCGATGGCCTGGACGCGCGCGTCGCGGGCCATGCGCTCGATCGCGCTCTCGCGCATGTAGCCCATGCCGCCGTGGAACTGCAGGCAGTCGTACATCACCTCGTTCACCAGCGTCCCGCACAGCGCCTTGATCATCGACACCTCGCGCGTGACCGTCTGCCCCTGCGCATCGCGCCACGCCGTGTTGTAGATCAGGGCTTTCGCCGCCTCGACCTGCGAGGCCCGGTTGGCGAGCCGCTGGCGGATACCCTGCTTGTCCCAGAGCGTCGAACCGAACGCCTTACGATGGCGCACCCAGTCGAGCGTGATCTCGATCGCCTTCGAAGCCTCGCCCATCGCCTGGGCGCCGAGCACGATGCGCTCATTCTGGAGGTTCTTCATCAGCGCGTGGAAGCCGCGATTCTCCTCGCCCAGCAGGTTGCCGGCAGGGATCCGGCACTCGTCGAACACCAGCTCCGCGGTGTCGCTCGACAGCCAGCCCTGCTTGTCGAGCGGCCGGGCGACACGGAAACCGGGCGTGCCCTTCTCGACGATGAACATCGAGACCTGGTGGTTGCGGCCCGGCTTGCCGGTCTTGGCGGCGACGAAGTAGACGTCGCCGTACACGCCGTTGGTGATGAACATCTTCGACCCGTTCAGGACCCATTCGCCGCCGTCGAGCCGCGCCGTCGAGCGCATCGAGGCGAGATCGGAACCGGCATCGGCCTCGGTCATGGCGACCGCGGCGATCTTTCGTCCGGCCACGAAATCGGGCATGTAGCGCGCGATCTGTGCCGCCGTCCCGGCGTGCTGCAGGTGCGGCGACGCCATGTCGGTGTGCACCAGCACGGTGACCGCGAAGCCGCCGTAGGTCGAGCGCCCGAGTTCCTCCGCGAGCACCACGGTGGCGAGCGTGTCGAGCCCGCTGCCGCCGTACTCCGGGTCGTAACGGATGCCGAACAGGCCAAGGTCGCCCATGGCGCGCAGCACGTCGCGCGGCACGAAGCCGTCGCGTTCCCACGCGTCCGCGTGCGGCTTCACGCGTTCGTCGACGAAGCGACGGATGGTCTCGCGCAGTAGCTCGTGCTCGTGGGTGAAGAAGGGCGAACTGCGGGTGTCCCCGACGGGACCGGCAGGAGCATTCATCGGTGGTTCCTCTGGCCTGAACAAGTGGTCGAATATACGGCGGATGCTACCCGTCCGCGGCGCGCCAGAGATACCACGTGGCGACGCTGCGATACGGCCGCCACTTCTCGCCGATTCGCGCCAGGGAGGCAGGCGTCACCGGTTCGCGCCGCCGCGCGATGCGGTCGAAGCCACAGCGCACGCCATAGTCGTCCACCGGCAGCACGTCGAGCCGGCCGAGGGTGAAGATCAGCAGCATCTCGGCGGTCCAGCGGCCGACGCCCCTGATCTGCACCAGCCGATCGACGATGGCATCGTCGCTCTCCCGTGCCAGTCCACGACGGGTCACCGGGACCACGCCGCTCACCGCTCCTTCTGCGATGGCACGGATGTACGACGCCTTCTGGCGCGACAGGCCGACGCCGCGCATTGCCTCGTCGGGCGTGTCCAGCACCGCCGCCGGCGACGGAAACGCGCTGTCGGGATGCAGCGCCATGAACCGCGCCAGGATCGCCGCGGCCGCCTTGCCGTGCAACTGCTGGAACATGATCGCGCGCACCAGCGCCTCATAAGGCGAGCGCCGCCACGCCGGGGACAGGCCGCACGGGCCATACTGCTCGATGAGCCGCGCCAGGCGCGGATCGACAATCGCGAGCGATTGCTCGGCGATGGTCATGGCGGCACGATGCGCGGCAGGGGTCATGTCTCGATCTCCTCGAATACGCCGGTGAAGCGCTGCCCGTCCCAGACGTACAGCAGGTTGGCAGCCTGCACACAGTCCCGGGCGCCAGCCGGCTTGAACAACCCCACGCAGCGCCCGCCCGAATGGCGCACTGACGGATAGACCACACCGGCGGAGCCGCCCTGCCGCAGCCGGATGCCGAGCGCCTGCGAGGCGGCGTAACTGTCCGGATCAAAGATCGCCGCATCGATGCCGTCACCCGAACGCAGGTCGTGCAACCGGGCGTCGATACGCATCCGATAGAGCCGCATCGTGAGCGTGATGGTGGCTTCCCTCGTGGCGGCGAGAAAGCGGCCTTGATGGAAGCGCGTCTCGGCGATGGCGGTACCGCGGTCGGCAGCGGCATAGAACACGCCAAAGCTGCCATCCGAGAACCGGCCGCCGTGCGGATTCAGATAAGTGAACGCCGCCATGATCGGACCACTGCCGGGCCCGAACACGCGTTCCGCGGGCGGGACCAGGTCGATCTGGCCGATCTCGTGGCGAATGCGGTCATTGGTCATGGCCTCGAGGGCGTAGAGCGCATCGAAGTCGTCGGCGTCGGCAACGCGGTCGAACAGATAGATCGTTGGGTGTCGTGTCGGGACGATGCGAAACGCCGGGTCCCAGTGGATACGCCGGACGCAAGGGGTCAAAGGTCCATGGTCAAGACCAGCCGCCACCACGTGCCGAATCGAGATAGCGGCGCACCAGATGCAGGTCGCTCGAATTGCCGGCCAGCATCCGGTCGAGCGCGCTGCGGCCACCGAACAGCGGGGCCGCATTGGGTTTGCGGACCCAG
>JAYTTO010000246.1:0-4230 GCA_043744975.1 Betaproteobacteria bacterium
TAACCGCGGTCGAGCACGGCAATATTCGTCATGCCGTGGTCGCGCGCAAGATAGTAGGCACTTGCAAGACCATGCCCGCCCGCGCCGATGATGACCGCATCGTAAATGTTCGCGAGCCGCTCCGGCTCGCGAAACATGCGCGGTTCGGGATGCTTCGACGACAGCGCGAAACGGAGCAGTTGATAGGCCATCAGGGAACGGTCGGCAGGCGCAAAGGGGTCGGCAAGGGGATCTGAAATGTTCGTGTGGTGAATAATTCGTTCATATGATGAACGCTCGGAACCACTCGAGTCAATCGCGGCGACGCGCATCCGCCGCCCTTTTTCACCCGGGCGGCGCCGGCGCCGGCAGAACAGCCCGGACCATTGGCAACGGAGGGCGTGGGCTATACTTCGACTCCGATTTTCGCCCGGGGTCGGGCACTCAGCCTCGGCCCCTCGCACGGCCACCCGAACCAACTCCGCCCGATGACCGTACCGCACCTCGTCACCTCCCTGACCGGCCCGCTGCTGGCGCTCGAGGGCCAGATTCTTCACTCACAGCCCACGATCGAGCACTGGTTGCGCGGCAAGTGGCAGGAGCACAGCTCGCCGTTCTACGCCTCGGTCGACCTGCGCAACGCGGGCTACAAGCTGGCACCGGTGGACACCAACCTGTTTCCGGGCGGCTTCAACAATCTCGCGGCCGAGTTCACGCCGCTCAGCGTGCAGGCGATCATGGTCGCCGTGGAGAAGATCTGTCCGGACGCGCGCGGGGTGCTGCTGATTCCCGAGAACCACACCCGCAACCTGTTCTACCTGCAGAACGTGGCCGCGCTGCAATCGATTCTGCGACAGGCCGGGATGAAGGTGCGGATCGGCACCCTGATCCCGGAGATCACCGCACCCACCGTACTCGATCTGCCGAACGGCTCGAAGCTGGTGCTGGAACCCCTGGTTCGCACCGGCAACCGGATCGGACTGGCGGATTTCGATCCGTGCACGATCCTGCTCAACAACGACATGTCGGCCGGCATCCCGGCGATCCTCGAGCACCTCGAACAGACGGTGATCCCGCCGCTGCACGCCGGATGGTCGACCCGCCGCAAATCGAATCACTTCGCGGCCTACGATGCGGTTGCAACCGAGTTCGCGGCACTGATCGGGATCGACCCGTGGCTCATCAATCCCTACTTCGGGGTCTGCGGCGAGATCGATTTTCAGGAGCGCACCGGCGAGGACTGCCTGGCCGGCTGGGTCGAGGACGTGCTCGCCCGCACCGCGGTCAAGTATCGCGAATACGGCATCGATCAGCAGCCGTTCGCGATCGTCAAGGCCGACGCCGGCACCTACGGCATGGGCATCATGTCGGTGAAGTCGCCCGACGAGGTGCGCGGTCTCAACCGCAAGCAGCGCAACAAGATGGCGGTGGGCAAGGAAGGCCTCGCCGTGTCGCACGCAATGGTGCAGGAAGGCGTGCCGACCTTCGAGCTCGTCAACGATGCGGTGGCGGAACCGGTGGTGTACATGATCGATCACTTCGTGGTCGGCGGCTTCTATCGTGTGCACACCGAGCGCGGGATCGACCAGAACCTGAACGCGCCCGGCATGCAGTTCGTGCCGTTGGCATTCGACTCGTGCTGCACGCAACCCGATCTGGACGGCAATCCGCACGCCCCGCCCAACCGCTTCTATGCGTACGGCGTGGTCGCCCGGCTGGCGTTGGTGGCGGCCGCCCTCGAACTCGAGCGCACCGAGCCCGCGCTCGCCGCCACGGCCTGATCGCCGCGTGGACCTCGCCTTCGTCCTCGACCCCCTCGAGGACCTCAAACCGTACAAAGATTCCTCGATCGCGATGATGCGCGCGGCGACCGCGCGCGGGCATGGCGTCTTCACGCTCCATCCCGCGGACCTGTCCTGGCGCAGTGGCAAAACCATGGCCAGGGTGCGGCAGCTTGAGGTCGCCGTGCAAAGCGACGACCCCTGGTACCGGGTGATCGGCGAAGAGCACTGCGAGCTGTCGCGCTTCGCCGCGGTGCTGATGCGCAAGGACCCGCCGTTCGATCTGGAGTACGTCTACGCCACGTACCTGCTCGAACTCGCCGAAGCCCAGGGCGCCCGCGTCTACAACCGCCCCGCGAGCCTGCGCAACTTCAACGAGAAGCTGTCGATCGCGCGCTTCCCGCAGTTCACCGCCCCGACGCTGGTGACACGCGACCAGATCGCGATCCGCGGCTTTCTCGCAGAGCAGGGCGAGATCGTGGTCAAGCCGCTCGACGGCATGGGCGGATCGTCGGTTTTCCGCCTCGGCCGGCACGATCCGAACACCAGCGTCATCCTCGAGACGATCACCGCCAATGGCGCCCGGACCGTAATGGCCCAGCGCTACCTGCCGGAGATCGCCAATGGCGACAAGCGCGTGCTGCTGATCGATGGCGTGCCGGCGCCGTATGCGCTGGCGCGAATCCCGAAACCGGGCGAGAGCCGCGGCAACCTCGCCGCGGGCGGCACCGGGGTTGCCCAGCCGCTGAGTCCGCGCGACCGGGAGATCGCCGCGGCGGTCGGCCCGGTGGCGCGCGAGCACGGTCTTCTCATCGTCGGACTCGACATCATCGGCGACCACCTGACCGAGGTGAACGTGACCAGCCCCACCTGCATGCGCGAGATCCTCGACCAGACCGGATTCGACATCCCCGCCATGGTGCTCGACGCGCTTGAGGCCCGACCGGGCCCGGGCCAAGCGTAGAATCTGCCGCTTCCGGTTCGGTCGGGACTCGCATGGTCGGCATTCTCATCGTGGCGCACGGAACCCTGGGCGAGAGCCTGATCCATTGCGCCAGCCACGTGATGGGCGCGCGCCCCGCGCAGTTGATGCAGATCGGCGTCACCACCCACGACGACCCGGCGCTGGTCTTTCCGCAAGCGCTGCGTCTGGTCGGGCAGCTCGACCAGGGCCACGGCGTCCTGGTCCTCACCGACGTCTATGGCGCAACCCCGGGCAACATCGCCGCGCGCCTGTTGACCCCCGGTCGCGTCGAGGGCGTCGCCGGGGTCAACCTGCCGATGCTGGTCCGCGCGCTGACCTACCGCAACGATCCGCTCGACGTCGTCATCGCCAAGGCCATCTCGGGCGGCATCGACGGCGTCATCCGCATGCCCATGGCGACGCAGAATGCAGCAACGGGAAGTTGATATCGTCAACAAGCTCGGCCTGCACGCGCGTGCGTCGGCCAAGCTGACGCAGGTGGCGGCCAGATTCCAGTCCGACGTGTGGCTGACCCGGAACGGTCGCCGGGTCAACGCCAAGAGCATCATGGGCGTGATGATGCTGGCGGCGGCGAAAGGCACGAAGGTCGACGTCGAAACCGACGGGCCCGATGAAGCCGAGGCGATGCAGGCCCTGGTGGAACTGATCGCGGACCGGTTCGGGGAGCGCGAGTAGTCCGGCCCGGCCGGTCCTGCTCGGCATCGCCTCAGGCGGAATCCGACCTTCCATCGTCCATGAGTTTCACGCTCCACGGCATCGGCGTCTCAAGCGGCATCGCGATCGGCCGGGCCCACCTGGTCACGCATGCGCAGCTCGAGGTGCCGCATCTCGAGATCACGCCGGCGGACGTCGGGCAGGAGCAGGCGCGCCTCGAATCCGCGATCGCCCGGGTGCGCGGCGAGCTCGCGCAGCTGGTCGGCGAGATCCCCGACAACGCCCCGGCCGAGTTCGGCGCGTTTCTCAACGTCCATCTCATGATCCTGGGCGACGAGACCATCGCGGTGGCGCCGAACACGATGATCGCGACGCAGCTTTGCAACGCGGAATGGGCGCTGAAGCAGCAGATGGAGGCGCTGCTCGACCAGTTCGACCGCATCGACGATCCGTATCTGCGCGAACGCAAGACCGACGTGCGGCAGGTGGTCGAGCGGGTGCTGGCGGCGCTGATGCTCGACACCACCAGCGCCGCCATCGCCATGCCGGAAGAGGGCAGCATCCTGGTCGCGCGCGACCTCTCGCCGGCCGATGTCATCCTGTTCAAGCAGCACCGGTTCGCAAGCTTCATCACCGACCTGGGCGGCACCACCTCGCATACGGCGATCGTCGCGCGCAGCCTGGGCATCCCGTCGATCGTGGCCCTGCACCACGCGCGCGAGCTGGTGCGGGAGGACGAGCTGCTGATCGTCGACGGCGCCCACGGCGTGGTCATCGTCAACCCGGACGAGACCACGCTGACCGAGTACCGCCTGCGGCAGGACGAATGGG
>JAYTTO010000247.1:0-2567 GCA_043744975.1 Betaproteobacteria bacterium
CCGCCCATCACGACGATGATGACCAGGCTGATCCAGAGCATCTTGTCGACCGGCTTGCCGCGCGCCATGAGATAGACGACCTGGCCGATGGTGGCGATGATGGCGGCCGCCGTGGCGAGCAGGATCGGTCCCTGCGAGGCTTCGAAGTGGGTGTCGAAGCCGAGGGCGGACAGGATCTGCGAGGTGAGCGCCACCGCGGTCTCCGGCACGCGCTCGGCGATGCTGTACACGCCGAAGAAGACGAACACCGGAAACAGGTCGAAGATGAATTTCATGCGGCGCTGCTGGTGAAAGAACGGGCCGGATTATGACCTCCGCCCGGAAGCCGTGTCCATGCGAGCCGGTGCTAAACTTGGTTGCACTGCAACATCGATGCAGGCAAGGGAGCGAGTGATGGAGCGAGCGATGGAGATGGTCGGACTGGTCGAATATGTCGATGCAAGTCCGGAAGTGAGGGCGGTCTACGACGACATCATGGCCACCCGCAAGGTCGACTGGATCAACAACATCTGGAAGGCGCTCGCATCGCATCCGCCGACGCTGATTCGAATCTGGTCGCAGGTGAAGGCGGTCATGTGCACGAATTCGCGCATCGATCCGCTCACCAAGGAACTCATCTACCTGGCGGTGAGCATGACCAACAATTGCGAATACTGCATCCAGTCGCACGGCGCCTCGGCGCGCCGCCAGGGCATGGACGACGAGATCTTCGGCGAGCTGGCCGGCATCGTTGCGCTCGCCAACCAGACCAACCGTCTCGCCATCGCCTATCAGGTCGCGGTCGATCCGCAGTTCTGCCGCGGTGGCGCGAAATGAACGTCGCCACCCACAGCGCTTCGATGGCGACCGCCGATGCCGTGCTCGCCGGCCTGCACGATGCGCGCTTCAGTTGCCGCGCCTACCAACCGCGGGCGGTGCCACACGCGACGCTGGAGCGTATGTTCACGCTCGCGCAGCGCACGCCCTCGTGGTGCAACACGCAACCGTGGCAGGTGAGTCTGGTATCCGGTTCTGCCCTCGAGCGATTGAGTGCGGCGTTGTACGCCGCTGCCGTTGCCGGTGAATCGGCGCGGCCGGACTTCGCATTTCCGCCCGGATACGCGGGTGTCTACCGCGATCGCCGCAAGGTCTGCGGCTTGCAGCTCTACCAGGTGCTCGAGATCGGCCGCGACCAGCCCGAACGCGCCCGCGAACAGTCGCTCGAGAATTTCCGCTTCTTTGGCGCACCGCATGTGGCGTTCCTCACCACCGATGCGTCGCTCGGCGTGTACGGCCTGCTCGACTGCGGCTTCTACGCGATGAGCCTGCTGCTCGCCGCCACCGCGGTCGGCTTGGACACCATCGCGCAGGCAGCGCTCGCGACCTATCCCGACATCGTGCGCAGCCACCTCGGCCTCGGCGCCGACCGGCTCATGGTGTGCGGCATCTCGCTCGGCTACGGCGATCGCGAGCACCGCATCAACAGCTATCGCACTGCAAGAGCAACGCTCGACGAGTCGGTGAGCTTCATTAGCTGATCGCATTGGTGCTTGCGGTTTTTGTGGTGGATGGCCTCGCTTCGAGGCGGTCTACCGTCGTTGGTCGCCGCTTGTAGTAAAGGGTTACTACCCTCCCTCCCGGACCGATGCTACCGTCGATGCGTTGCTGCGACTGGCTTGCTGCGACGCCGCATCCCGCGGCGTTTTGCGGCCGGCGGCAATGCATTGCGATAACGACATTCAACGAAGCGGGAGGCTTCCAATGAAAGTCGAGACGAGCATCGACGATGCGTCCGGTGTGAACCGGCGCGAGTTCATCAAACGCTCCGGCGCAGTTGCTGGCGCCGGGATGGTTTCCGGCGGTGCATTGCTGGCGGCGTCCAGCGACGGCTGGGCGCAGTCGCTCACGTCGTTCGACGCGGCCACCGGCAAGGCGCTCCTGCAGATGTGCCGCGACCTGTACCTGCACGACCGGGTGCCGGACGCGATGTGCCGAAGGTGGTCGACATGGTCGACGCCGGGGCGCAGAAGGATGCCACGATGGCGTAGCAGATGGCCGAAAGCGTGGCGAGCGTCAACGCAGCAGCGCGACGGATCTCGAAGCAGGACTACGCGTCCACCTCGCGCGAGACCGACCGCGTTGCGCGCATTGCGCACTGCGTATTCCGGCACGCCGTTCTTCGCCAAGGTGTGCGGCGACATGATCGCCGGCCTCTACAACAATCCCGACGTGTGGGAAATCCTGGGCTACGAGGGCGCCTCGGCGCATCTCGGCGGCTACATCAATCGCGGCTTCAACGACATCGACTGGCTGTAACCGGCCCGTCGTCGAGTCCCGGATAACAACAGGAACACACAGGAGGAACACACCATGGCAGCAAAATTCAATCGTCGATGACGAGGGCCTTATCGTCGGCGTGGTCGGCGTGGTCGGCGTGGTCGTGGTCGGCGGCGCCGGTGGTGGCACGCTCGCCAACGAACTCGCCCAGAAGGGCGAACCCACCTCGCGGAAGTAGTCGACGTCGCCCAGGATCATCACCACCGGCAGCTTGAAGCCGAGGACCGGGTCGTTGAACGCCTCGCCGCAGC
>JAYTTO010000248.1:0-2293 GCA_043744975.1 Betaproteobacteria bacterium
CGCGGCGATCTCGAGCTGGTGGTCCGAGTCGCTGCCGGAGGTGGCCAGGATCGCCTCGTACCTGGCCTGCTCCGTCGCCAGCGCATCGAAGTCCGCGTCGGGCTCGGCATAGGCGGCATAAATCTCATCGAGCTTCTTCTTCGCCAGCATGGTCTCGCCCAGCCCGGCCTCGACTTCCTCGCGCACGGTAAGCGTCGGGTCGAGCGCCGGCTCCTGCGGCAGATAACCGATCTTGAGGTTCGGCATCGGCACCGCCTCGCCCACGATGTCGGTATCGATGCCGGCCATGATCTTGAGCAGCGTCGACTTGCCGGAGCCATTCTGGCCGAGCACGCCGATCTTGGCGCCGGGGAAGAACGAGAGCGAGATGTTCTTCAGGATCTGCCGCTTCGGCGGCACGATCTTGCCGACGCGGTGCATGGTGTAGACGTACTGGGCCATGAAATGGGGAGACCTCGAGCGGGACGGAAACGGAACGGATTATGCGGCGAACGGCGCGCCATCAGCGACCGAAGGCAGGCTGGGGGGCGCTACTTGCGATTCCGCAGGTACTCGACCACCGCCGGCATGAGCGAGAGCACGATGATCCCGATGATGACCAGCGTGAGGTTGTTCTTCACCACCGCGAGCCCGCCGAAGAAGTAGCCGGCATAGGCCAGCAGCGCAATCCACATCACCCCGCCGATCACGTTGAAGCCGAGGAAGCGGCGGTAGTCCATGCCGCAGGCACCCGCCACGAACGGCGCATAGGTGCGCACGATCGGCACGAACCGCGCGATCACGATGGTCTTGCCGCCGTGACGCAGGTAGAAGGCGTTGGCCTGGTCGAGGTAGCGGCGGCGGAACAGCCAGGAGTCCTCGAAGCGGAACACGCGCGGGCCGATCCAGCGGCCGATGCTGAAGTTGAGCGAGTCGCCCAGGATCGCCGCCACGATCAGCACGACGACCATCAGGTTCACATCGAGGGCGCCGGCGCCGGCCACCGTGCCGGCGACGAACAGCAGCGAATCACCGGGCAGGAACGGCGTCACCACCAGGCCGGTCTCGCAGAAGATGATCACGAACAGCAGGCCGTAGATCCAGTTGCCGTGCGCGGTGGCGAACCCGAGCAGGTGCGCATCGAGGTGCAGGACGAACTGGATCAACTGCCCGAACCACTCCATGGGCTATCAGCGACGACGCCAGCAGTGCCCGCCGGGCCGCCCCAAGGGCGCTGGCCCCCCATTGGGGGGTATCGAACGCAGAGAGATTGGGGGGGTCGTCACTCTATACGACAGCCTCTTCGCGCTTCTTCTCCGGCTTGACCAGGTCTTCGCGCTTGACGCCGAGCCACATGACCAGCGGGCTCGCCACCAGCACCGAGGAGTAGATGCCGAACAGGATGCCGATGGTCAGGGCGAGCGCGAAGTAGTGCAGCGTCTCACCGCCGAAGAACAGAATCGAGGTCACCATGAGTTGCGTGCAGCCGTGGGTGATGATCGTGCGCGAGATGGTGCTGGTGATGGCGTTGTTGATCACGTCGGGCACGGCCGCCTTGCGCATCTTGCGGAAATTCTCGCGGATCCGGTCGAACACCACCACGGACTCGTTCACGGAGTAGCCCAGCACCGCCAGCACCGCGGCCAGCACCGGCAGCGAGAACTCCCACTGGAACAGCGCGAAGAACCCGAGAATGATCACCACGTCGTGCAGGTTGGCGATGATCGCGGCGAGGCCGAACTTCCACTCGAACCGGATCCACAGATAGATCACGATGCCCGCGGCGACCAGCAGCAGCGCGAGCATGCCGTTGTCGACCAGTTCCTTGCCGACCTGCGACCCGACGAAGTCCACCCGCCGCAATTGCACGGCGCTGTCCTGGGTCTTGAGCAGGCCCATGACCTGTTCGGACAGCGTGGCGCCGGCGACGCCCTTCTTGGCCGGCAGGCGGATCAGCGCGGTTTCGGAGCCACCGAAATTCTGCACCGTGGCGTCGGCAAGCCCGTTCTTCTCGAGGATGCCGCGCACCTGATCGATGTCGGCGGTGTGGCTGTAGCCCACTTCCATCACCGTGCCGCCGGTGAACTCGACCCCGAAGTGCAGCCCCTTGGTGACCAGGAAGAACACCGCCAGCAGGAAGGTGAGCAACGAAATGACGTTGAACACCAGCGCATAGCGCATGAACGGAATGTCTTTGCGGATCCGGAAGAATTCCATGGCGTCGGTTCCTGAGTCCCTAAGCGGCGCCGACGGCGTTGCGCTTGTGCCAGTCGGTGTTGCCGATCGGCAGCTTGTCGATTTTCTTGCGGCTGCC
>JAYTTO010000249.1:0-7524 GCA_043744975.1 Betaproteobacteria bacterium
GGGTGATCGAGGGCTGCGCCAACCTCACCGCCCCGCCCCCAACCGCACCGGAATCCGCTGCCGCCCGAACTGGCCCTTGAACTCCCCGAAGCGTCCGGCCACGGGCGCCTGGCAGCGTGGGCAGGTGCCGTCCGGCGTGACGCGATAGAACTCGATGCGGTGCCAGTCGCGGGCGATGAGCGCGGCGCCGCACCCGTGACAACGCGTCGTGCCGCCGGCCATGTCGTGCACGTTGCCGGTGTAGACGTAGCGCAGGCCTTCGGCGAGCGCGATGTCGCGGGCGCGGGTGAGGGTGGCCGCCGGTGTCGCGGGCAGGTCGTTCATCTTGAAGTCCGGATGGAAGGCCGTGAAATGCAGCGGCACGTCCGGGCCGAGGTGTTCGGCGATCCACACGCTGAGCGCACGCAGCTCGTTCTCGGAATCGTTCTTCGTCGGGATGAGCAGCGTGGTGATCTCGAACCAGACATCGGTCTCGTGCTTGAGGTACACCAGCGTATCGAGCACCGGCTGCAGGTGCGAGCCGGTGAGCTTGACGTAGAACTCGTCGGTGAAGGCTTTCAGGTCGACGTTGGCGGCGTCCATCTTGGCGTAGAAGGCGCGGCGCGGTTCGGGATGGATGTAGCCGGCGGTCACCGCGACGGTCTTGATGCCGCGCTCATGGCACGCGTCGGCCACGTCCATGGCGTACTCGGCGAAGATCACCGGGTCGTTGTAGGTGAAGGCCACACTCTTCGAGCCAGACTCGAGGGCGGCGTCGGCGATGCGCTCGGGGCTCGCCTGGTCCATCAGCCGGTCCATGTCGCGCGACTTCGAGATGTCCCAGTTCTGGCAGAACTTGCAGGCCAGGTTGCAGCCGGCCGTGCCGAAGGAAAACACCGCGGTGCCGGGGTAGAAGTGGTTGAGCGGCTTCTTCTCGATCGGGTCGATGCAGAAGCCCGACGAGCGCCCGTAGGTGGTGAGCACCATGCGGTCGTCGATGCGCCCGCGCACGAAACACGCGCCGCGCTGGCCTTCGTGCAGCCGGCAATCGCGCGGGCACAGGTCGCATTGAATGCGGCCGTCGTCGAGCTTGTGCCACCAGCGGGCGGGATAGGCCGCCGCGGCGTCTATGTCGTCTCCGACCATTTGTCGACGGTGTAGCGGGAGAGCTTCATGTCGGGCGCCCAGAATGTCGCGGGCAAGCCGGCCTTCTGCTTCAGGTGCGACAGGAATTCCACCGGTGTCGGCAACGATTCCCACACCTGCGGCAGGAAGGTCGATCGGTGACCCGAGTGTTCCAGGATCACGCCGTCGACGCCGGGCCGCAGTTGGCCCATGGCGTCGGCTTCGTCGGTGAAGCTCATCGGTTGCGCCGCCGCCAGCAGCGACACCTCGACCTGGATCTGGTCGAACTCGCGCAACGACACCGGCCCGAAGCGCGGATCGAGAAATGCGGCGGCGCGGGCGTTGTGCTTGACGTCGTCAAGCAGCGGCCGGTGCGCGGCGAGGCTGCCGATGCAACCTCGCAACTGCCCGGCCTTGTTGATGGTCACGAACGTGGCGCCGGGTTCGCGCAGGAACGATGCGTCTTCGCGCGCGGTGAGATTCATGCCGAGTTGCCGGCCGATGGTGGCGCGGGCGATGGCCAGCAGAGTCGTGCCGCGGTCGACGGTCGTCTTCGTTTCGGACACCGGCGCGTCCTCGAACAGGCCGATCGAGGCATAGCCGACCACCCGGTTGCGATCGCCCGCCGTGTCGCCCGAATTGCAGACCGCGAGCAGCTCCGGCGCCAGCCCGCGCCGACGTGCCACGCGCAGCAGGCCGTTCACCGGCGTTGCCCCGCAGGCGTGCTCGTGGTCGATGACGGGGTCGAGCGCGAGCATGTCGCGCACGGTCTGCGCGTCGGTGATCGTGGCGGTGCGATACGGCAGGTAGTGGGAGAGGTCGGAGCTGACCACGACGAGCGTCTCCGGGCCGCCCCACAGGCGCTCGATGACTTCGGCCACTTGCTCCGGGCTGGCGCGGCCCACCACCAGCGGCACCAGCGAGAAGTCGCCGAGCGTTTGCTGCAGGAAGGGCAGGTGGACCTCGAGCGAATGTTCGTGCGCGTGCGCCTCGGCGTTCGTGGTCACCTGCGGCAGGTCGGCGAGCATGGCGATGGCCTGCGCATCGATCCGCACCGGGCCGAGCGGCGAGGCGAAGGTATCGGCGCCGGGCAGTGCCAGCCCGTTGAAGGCAACCCGGTGTGCGGGACCGAGCAGGACCACGCGCCTCACGATGTCGCGCACCGTGGCGAGGCGGGCATAGGCGGCCGCCGCGGTCGACCCGGAATACACATAGCCCGCATGCGGGGCGATCAGCGCCTTCGGTGCGCGGCCGGTGACGGTGGTCGCGGCGCCCGCCAGCAGGCCCGAGACGGATGCTTGCAGATCGGCTTGGCCGGCGGGATAGAAGGTGCCGGCGACGGCGGCGGGACGGACGACGTTCATTCGGTTTTCCGGAAAGGCTGCTGGCGCACGGGAGTACGGTACCGCCGCTGGTCTGGTGCCGCAATCGGCGGCGCTGGCGCTGGCGGCTGGCCGACTGTCGATGTCGTCAGCCTTGACGCGCTGCCGCACCGCATCGTACTTTACTGACCAGTCGGTCAGTACTTGATGTCGGCAACAGTGTCTGCCGTCGCCCAACCCCTTGCAGGCCGTGCCCGTTGCTCGTTGCCCGTCGCCTGCGCCGTCCGTGCCGTAGCAGCCGCTCAATGTCCGTCAAGACTCCTGCCCGTCCCGAAGCCCGCTGGACCCGCCGTAAGGACGAACGTCCGGCGGAACTGCTCTCCGCCGCCCTCTCGCTGTTCGTCGAGAAGGGCTATGCCGCCACCCGCCTGGACGACATCGCCCGCCAGGCCGGGGTCAGCAAAGGCACGCTCTACCTCTACTACGCCAGCAAGGAAGATCTGTTCAAGGCGGTGGTGCGCACCGGCCTGGTGCCGACCCTCGAGCGCGGCGAACGCATGGTCGAGGAACACACCGGTGCGATGACCGACCTGCTCGAACAGGTCATCTTCGGCTGGTGGGAGGCGGTTGGCGACAACCCGCTCGGCGGCATCTCGAAGCTCATGTTCTCCGAGGCGCAGAATTTTCCCGACTTGGCGCGCTTCTATCATGCCGAGGTGATCAGCCGCGGACACGGCTTGGTGCAGCGCCTCCTCGAGCGCGGTATCGCGCGTGGCGAGTTCGTCGCGATCGACCCCGAACTCGGTACCCGCCTGATCCTCGCGCCGCTGATGCAGTTGCTGCTGTGGCGGCACTCGTTCGACGTCTGCGACGCGCACCGGCTCGATCCGATCGGGTACCTGCGGCAGCATCTCGACATGATCATGTACGGCTTGCGGCCGCGGTCGGGGAGTGCGTCGTGAAGCGCGGCCGGGCCATCCGCAACCTGATCATCGCTGCCGTGGTGATCGCCGTGGCCGTCGGCGGCACGATCGTGTTCCGCCGCCACGTGGCAGCGAAGGCCGCGCCGACGCCCGTTGCCGTGGAACGTGTCATGGAGCTGGCGAGCGTCGATCTGGGACTGATCGAAAGCGGCCAGATCGCCCCGCGCATCCCGCTGTCGGGAACCCTCAATCCGTATCAGCAGGTCGTGGTCAAGTCGCAGGTGGCCGGCGAACTCGCGTCGGTCCTGGTGCGCGAAGGGCAGCCGGTGCGCAAGGGTGATGTGCTGGCCCGGTTCGACGGCGCCGACATCAAGTCGCGCGTCGACGAGAAGGCGGCCAACATCGCCGCAACGCGCGCCCAGTTGCAGCTTGCCGAGAAGACCCGCGACCTCAACCGGCAACTGCTGTCGCAGAACTTCATCTCGCAGAATGCCTTCGACAGCACCGCGAGCAATGCCGAGGTGCTGCGCGCCAACCTGCGCTCGCTCGAAGCGCAGCTCGAAGTCGCGCGCAAGGCGTGGGGCGACAGCACGGTCCGCTCGCCCATGGACGGCATCGTCGCCGAGCGTTTCGCCCAGGCCGGCGAGAAGCTGCCGATCGATGCGCGCATCGTGAGCATCGTCGATCTCAGCCGCATGGAACTCGCCGCGGTGATTCCGGCGAGCGAGATCGCCGCCGTGCGGACCGGGCAGAACGTCCGCTTCACCGTCGACGGTTTCGGCGACCGCCGCTTCGACGGCAAGGTCGAGCGCATCAACCCGGCGGCCGAGGATGGCACGCGGTCGATCCGCGTCTATGCCGTGCTCGACAACGCGGACGGTGCGCTGCGCGGCGGCATGTTCGCCAACGGCACCCTGCTGGTCGAGGCCGGGCGTCCCGCGACCCTGGTGCCGCTGCGGGCCCTGCGCGAGGAGAACGGCGAGGCGGTCGTGTACCGCATCGACGGCGACAAGGTGGTGCGGGCGCCGATCAGGCTCGGCATGCGCGACCAGGAGCGCGGCGTCGCCGAAGTCGTGGGCGGCCTGGAGCCGGGGCAGCGCGTGCTGAATGCCAGCGTTGGCAACGTGCGTCCGGGCGACCGCGTCCGGCTCGGCCCCCCCGGCAAGTCCTGACCGCCCGCCGCCCGCCATGTGGTTCACCCGCGTCAGCATCGGCAATCCGGTCTTCGCCACCATGATGATGGTCGGCCTGCTGGTGCTCGGGCTGTTCTCGATCAAGCGCCTGGGCGTCGATCAGTTTCCCGACATCAATTTCCCGATCGTCGTTGTGACCACGCTGTATCCGGGCGCGAGCCCGGAGGCGGTCGAGACCGACATCACCCGCAAGGTCGAGGAAGCGGTCAACACCATCAGCGGCATCAAGACGCTCACCTCGCGGTCCTACGAGGGACAGTCGGTGGTGATTGCCGAGTTCGACCTGCTGACCAGCCCGGTGATTGCGGCGCAAAACGTGCGCGAGAAAGTGGCGGCGCTGCGGGCGGTGTTCCGCGACGAGGTGAAGGATCCGGTCGTGTCGCGCTTCAACCCCGACGACCAGCCGATCGTGTCGGTGTCGGTGCGCTCGGAACAACGCGGCCTGCGCGAACTCTCCACGCTGTCCGATCAGGTGGTGATCAAGCGCCTCGAGAACGCGCGCGGCGTCGGCAAGGTGACGCTGGTCGGCGGCGTCAAGCGCGAGGTCCAGTTGCTGCTGCGGCCGGCCGACATGGAATCGCTCGGGGTCGGCGTCGACCAGGTGATGAACGCCGTGCGGCTGGAGAACCAGGAACTGCCGGCCGGGGCGGTGGCCGGGCCGGAGGCCGAGCGGCTGGTCAAGGTGCAAGGCCGGATCCAGACCGTGCAGCAGTTCCGCGACATCATCGTCGCCCGCCGCGCGGGCACGCCGGTGTACCTGTGGCAGGTGGCGACCGTCCTCGACGGCCAGCAGGAGGAGGTGAACGTCGCCCTGGTCAACGGCGTGCGCGCGCTGGCCATCGACGTGGTCAAGACCCAGGGCGCCAACACCATCGAGGTGGTGGACGCGGTGCGCGAGGCCGTCAAGGACCTCGAGCGCACGGTGCCACCGGACATCAAGCTCGCCGTGGTGCGCGACACCTCGATCGGCATCCGCAACTCGGTGGCCAACGTGCGCCACACCATCATCGAAGGCGGCGTGCTCGCGGTGGTGATCGTGTTCCTGTTCCTGAACTCCTGGCGCAGCACGGTGATCACCGGGCTCACCCTGCCGATCGCGCTGATCGGCACCTTCGTCGTGCTCTATGCGTTCGGCTTCACCATCAACGTGATGACGCTGATGGCGCTGTCGCTGTGCGTGGGCCTGCTGATCGACGACGCCATCGTGGTGCGCGAGAACATCGTGCGCCACGTGCACATGGGCAAGACGCATCGCCAGGCCGCGTTCGACGGCACGCAGGAGATCGGCCTCGCGGTGATGGCCACCACCTTCACCATCTGCGCCGTGTTCGTGCCGGTCGCGTTCATGGGCGGCATCATCGGCCGCTTCTTCTTCCAGTTCGGCATCACCGTGACGGCTGCGGTGCTGCTGTCGATGTTCGTCAGCTTCACGCTCGATCCGATGCTGTCCTCCATCTGGCCCGATCCGCCGCGCGACGGCCGGCGCCGCGGACCACCCGGCCGGCTGCTCGACGCTTTCGAGCGCGGTGTCGAGCGCTTCGGCAACGTCTACCAGAGAATCATCCGGTGGTCATTGCGGTGGCGCAAGACCACGGTGATGCTCGCGATCGGTAGTCTGGTGGGAAGCTTCATGCTGGTGCCGCTGATCGGCTCGGAGTTCGTGCCCGAGGCCGACCTGTCGGAGATCCTGGTGCAGATCAACACGCCGGCCGGCTCGGCCCTGGCGCTGACCCAGGAGAAGACCCGGCAGGTCGAGGCGGCGCTGCGCGAATTTCCGGAAGTCGAATACACCTACGCGACGGTCAATACCGGCGTCGTGCAGGGCAAGAACTACGCGACCGTCTTCGTGCGCCTGGTGCCGCGCAGCGCGCGCAAGCTACCGCAGAAGCGGCTGGTCAATCCGATGCGCGAGCGGCTGCAGCGCATCGCCGGCATCGACCTCACCTACATCGGGCAGTTCGCGTCGGTGTCGAGCGGCAAGCCGCTGCAGGTGAGCATCCAGGGGCCCGATATCGACACGCTGGCGCGGCTCTCGAAGCAGGTCACGGAGGCGATGCGGCAGACCCCGGGCGCTGTCGACATCGACAGTTCGCTCAAGGCCGCCAAGCCGACGATCGAGGTGCGGCTCAACCGCGAACTCGCGAGCGATCTCGGGGTTGGGGTGCAGCAGATCGGCGCGGCGATGCGGCCGCTGCTCGCGGGCGCGGTGGTGAGCACCTGGAAAGGCCCCGAGGACCAGAACTACGACGTGCTGGTGCGCCTGTCGCCGGACGATCGGCGCAATGCGGCCGATCTCGATCGGCTCTACGTCACGAGCTCCCTGGTCAACGCCGATGGCTCGCCGCGGATGGTCGCACTGCGCCAGGTCGCGCGCTTCGTGCCGACGCTGGGCGCGACGCAGATCAATCGCCGCGACCTCGCACGCGAGGTGCAGATGACGGCCAGCCTGTACGGCCGGCCGGCCGGCGACGCCAGCAAGGATCTCAACGAGCAGTTGAAGCAGATCGAACTGCCGCCGGGGTATCGCTTCGTCATCGGCGGTTCGGCCAAGGACATCGCCGAGACCATGGGCTACGCCACCTCGGCGCTGCTGCTGGCGGTGGTGTTCATCTATCTGATCCTCGCCTCGCAGTTCGCCAGCTTCCTGCAGCCGCTGGCAATCATGGTGTCGCTGCCGCTGGCGCTGGTCGGCGTGCTGCTCGCGCTGCTCGCCTGGCGCAGCACGCTCAACATCTTCTCGATCATCGGCTTCATCATGCTGATGGGCCTGGTGACCAAGAACGCGATCCTGCTGGTGGATTTCGTCAATCACCTGCGGGCGACCGGGATGGCGCGTGCCGACGCCATCGTCGAGGCCGGCAAGGTGCGCCTGCGGCCGATCCTGATGACCACCGCGGCGATGGTGTTCGGCATGCTGCCGCTCGCGCTTGGCCTGGGCGAAGGCGCCGAGCAGCGCGCGCCGATGGCGCATGCGGTGATCGG
>JAYTTO010000250.1:0-1545 GCA_043744975.1 Betaproteobacteria bacterium
CATCGATCAGCCTGGCGTAGCGCAGCATCCCGTCATGCAGTCGAGCGGCGCCGTCGTCGAGCGCGACCGCGCGCCGATAGAGCAGACGGGCGTCCTCGATGCCGCCCTCATCCTCGAGGGCGCTGGCGGCGGACGCCACGCAGGCGCAGAAGCGCTGACGCAGCCGGCCGCGGAGGCGGTCGGTCCAGGGAAGGTGAAATTCGTCGGGCAGGAAAGGGCCCCGGTACAAGCCGAACAGGGATTCGAGCATGGCGGTATCCGCCGGGCCGGCGGCTTGCATTACCCGCATGTGCGCATCGGCTTCGAAAGCGTCGACCCGCACCAGATTCGGATCGAGCGCGACGTGCCGATCGCAGACCGCCACGGCGCCCGGCACGAGCAGCAGGTGCCGCAGGCGGTGCAACGCGGCGGTCAGCGCATTGCGGGCGTGATCGCCGTCGAGCTCCGGCCACAGCGCATCGGCCAGGATGTCCTGGCGGGTCGGCTGGCTGCCGAAGACGATGATCGCCTTCAGCAGGTCGAGCGGGCGCCGCGGCAGCTTGCGGCCGGTGCGCAGCGGCTGGCCGTCAATCGTGACCGCGAAGCCGCCGAGCGTGCGGATGTGGATGCGCGGTTGCGCCAGCGAGTCCCGTTGTCGTTCCGCCGCCACCCGCGGGGTGGCACTGATGGCGCGCAGCGCCCGTTCGAGCAGGATCAAGGCGCCATGCGCATCGCCGTCGCCCACCCGGCAATAGGCGAGCTCAAGCAGGGCGAGAACGTCGTCTCCGGTCGTGGGCGCGGTGCGCGCCGGCTTAGCGATGATGGTTTCCATCCCCGAACCTCATCTGTAGGTGTGCGCCCGTGGGCGACGATGACTCCTACTCTGACGCGGGGCGATACGTATGGCGACGCCATGTCGCACGCCGGGAGTGTGAACTATTCACGCGCCAGTTGGCGCAGCTGGTAGACGAGGTCGAGGGCGTCGCGCGGGGAGAGCGCATCGGGGTCCAGCGCCAGCAGGCGCTCGACCACCGGATGAGGTCCGGAGGGTTCGACGGCCGGTAGCGCGGGCGCGCTGCCGCCGAACAGGTCGGCCTGGGGCGACGCGGCGCTTTCCAGATCGGCCAGTTTGCGCCGGGCGCTGCGGATGACTGCGCCCGGGACCCCCGCGAGCCGCGCCACCTGCAGGCCGTAGCTGCGAGAGGCCGGTCCTTCGGCGACGGCGTGAAGGAAGACGATGCCGTCCTTGACCTCCACGGCATCGAGGTGGACGTTGGCAAGCTCGCGGTAGTCGGCCGCGAGCTGGGTGAGCTCGAAGTAGTGGGTGGCGAAGAGCGCGAAGCAGCGGTTGCGCTCCACCAGATGGCGGGCGATCGCCCAGGCCAGCGCGAGGCCATCGAAGGTGGAGGTGCCGCGCCCCACTTCGTCCATCAGCACCAGCGAGCGTGGCCCGGCGTTGTGCAGGATGTTCGCCGACTCGGTCATCTCGACCATGAAGGTCGAGCGCCCGCCCGCGAGGTCGTCGGCGGCGCCGATGCGGGTGAAGATGCGGTCGAGCGGGCCGAT
>JAYTTO010000251.1:0-1982 GCA_043744975.1 Betaproteobacteria bacterium
CGGTTGTCCGCGAGCGGTTCGCCGCAGCGGTAACGGCCGAGCGTGCTGCGACTGCCGGCCGACAGTCCGAGGACTTCCGCCTGTTGCGTCGACGCCAGATCCCAGTGCTCAAGCAGGCGCGTGACCATGGCGGCCAAGCGGCTGCGCGCTTCCCGGCTGCTCAGGTCGACCGCGGCACGCTTGCGTACAGCTACCGTCATGTTTGTTTCTTGCAACGGTTTTGATGGTACAAATAGTGTACCAATTGAGTCAATCGTGTCAACCGACACCGAGTGTGAACCATGCGCGGGTTGCGCGCACGGCGGGCAGGCGGCAGCTACCGGTCATCGCCGATGCCGCGGTGATACCCTGCGGCATCCGCGCATCCGCATGTCATCCGGGAGGAGTCCTCATGTCAGCAGCTGGCACGCCGACGGCCAAGAGCCGCATCTTCCACGAGATCGATTTCGACCGGTTGGGAAAGCAGATCGGCTACCTGCGCGTGCCGCAGTCGCGCGACGGCGGCGCCTGGTCCACCATCGAGATTCCCATTGCGGTGGTCAACGGCGGTCCGGGGCCGGCAGTGCTGTTCACCGGCGGTGTGCATGGCGACGAGTACGAAGGCCAGATCGCGATCTCGCGACTCGCGCGCCGCCTCGATCCGCAGAGTTTGCGTGGGCAAGTGATCATGATGCCGGCCGTGGACTTGCCGGCCGCGCTCGCCGGCCGGCGCATGTGTCCCATCGATGGCCGCGACTTCAATCGCTGCCTGCCCGGCGATCCGCGCGGCAGTTTCTGCCAGATGCTCGCCCACTTCCTCGACACCGAAATCCTGTCGCGCGTCGGCGTTTCGGTGGACGTTCACGCCGCCGGCAACGCCATGGAGGCGGCGCTCAGTTCCAACCTCCACTTCACCGACGACAAGGCGATCCTCGACCAGACGTTCGCGCTCGCGGAGTACTTCGCGGCGCCGTACAACGTGGTCTTCTGGGGCGTCGACGAAGGCGGGACGGTGGCGGCCGCGGCGGAACGGCGCGGTGTCCTGTCGATTTCCAGCGAGATCGGCGGCTACGGGCGAGTCAGTGTAGAAGGCGTCCGCATCGCGGAGCGCGGTCTGGACAACGTGCTCAAGGGAGTCGGGATGATCGACGGCCTGCCGGATACTTCGCAGCTCGACGGTCGCACCGGAACCCGGCACATGGAAGTCCGCAACCAGAATGGCTATGTGTTCGCACCGACCGACGGCCTGTACGAGCCGAAGCATCTCGCGGGCGCCGAGGTCCGGGCGGGCGAGCTCGCCGGCTACCTGCACTTCGTCGAGGAATGGGCGCGGGAGCCAATGGCGATCGAGTATCGCAGCGATGGCTACGTGTGGATGGCACCCGGCTCGGGGCGCGTGCGCAAGGGCGACGTCGTGGGCGTGGTGATGCGGCCGTATTCCAGCGACACCGCGCCGTCGTCGTAGCGACGCAACGAATCGCGCGTGCGCCGGCTTCTGCTGCACCAGGACGGTTCGGCGCGCGAATCCGCCGGGGCGGTGTCGGCCGTTTCGTCCGGCGGTAGGCAAGGTCCCTGTCGTCGGGGAACAGCCGTCGCAGCGACTTGTGGATTTCCGGCAGGGGTCCGACGGTGATAATCTCGCCAAGCGGGAAATCCATCTGCATTTCGGGGAGAGTCTCTTGTCCGGACGCGCTGCTACGACATTGCAGGCGCTGACGTGATCGTCGCTGTTCTTGCAGCGGTGGCGGCGGACTGCTTCACGGTCAATCGCTTCTCGATGCTGGCGCGCACGATCCGCGGTCCCGGGCGCCGGCTCGAGTGCAGCCTGGGCGTGCCCGGCATCGACGCTGCGGTGTTCCATTCCCCGGCTTCGGTATTCCGGAGCTTGTGATGGCCAGGCCTTTCGACGTGCAACGCTGCGTTCGGGACCACTGGATCACCGGGCAGTGGGAGGAGATTCTCGCGGCGTGTCGGGGTCACCTGGAACAAGTGCCAGGTGACCC
>JAYTTO010000252.1:0-3151 GCA_043744975.1 Betaproteobacteria bacterium
CCCAGCACCGCCTGCATCACCACGGGGCCACCGTGGCCCTGCAGTTCCAGCACGTCTTCGCCTGTATAGGAATGCGGTGCCGGGAAATACAGCGCGATGCCCTCGTCCACGCGCTCGCTGCGCGCATCGAGGAAAGCGGCATGATCCGCCAACCGCGGCGATGGCAAGTGCCCGAGCACCGCGGTGGCAATGCGCGGCACGCCGGGACCCGAGATGCGGACGATGCCGATGCCGCCGCGCCCCGCGGGCGTTGCTACCGCGGCGATGGTGTCGCCAGCGACGGAGTCGACCCCTATGTCACCGCTTGGCATGGGCGGCAGTCTTGCCGCGATCGAACATGCGCTGGATCTGCCACTGCTGGGCGATGGACAGGATGTTGTTGACCAGCCAGTACAGCACCAGGCCCGCCGGGAAGAAGAAGAAGAAGATGCTGAAGATGAACGGCATGAACTGCATCACCTTCGCCTGTACCGGGTCGGGCGGCACCGGGTTCATCCTGGTCTGCAGCACCATGGTGATGGTCATCAGGATCGGCAGCACGTAATACGGATCGAGCGCCGACAGGTCGTGGATCCAGAGCACGAATGGCGCGTGGCGCAGCTCGATCGCCGCGAGCAGCACCCAGTACAGCGCGATGAACACCGGGATCTGCACCAGGATCGGGAAGCAGCCGCCGAGCGGATTGATCTTCTCGGTCTTGTACAGTTCCATCATCGCCTGGTTCATCTTCTGGCGGTCGTTCTCGTGCATCTCGCGGATCTTCTGCATACGCGGCGTGATCAGCTTCATCTTCGCCATCGACCGGTAGCTGGCCGCCGACAGCGGGAAGAACACCAGCTTGATCGTCACAGTCAGCAGGATGATCGCCACACCCCAGTTGCCGCTAAGCAGGTGGTACTTCTCCAGCAGCCAGAACAGCGGCCAGGCGATGATCGTCAGCCAGCCGTAGTCCACCACCAGGTCAAAGCCCGGCGCCACGGCGGCAAGGCGCTGCTGTTCCTGCGGGCCCGCGTACAGCGGCACCTTGACCACGGTGGCGGCGCCCGGCTCGAGCGTACCCGCCGGCAGCCGCACATAGCCGGCGTAGACGCCGTCGTCCCGCTTCAGCACCTCATAGCTGCGCGACGCCTTGGCCGGTGGAATCCAGCCGGCCACGAAATAGTGCTGGATATAGGCGAGCCAGCCGTCGGTCGCCTGCTTGACGTAGTCGGCCTTGCCCTTGTCGACGTCCGACAGCTGCACCTTCTGGAATTTCTGTTCCTCGGTGTAGACCGCGAAGCCGTTGAAGCTTTGCGCGCCGAAGGTCTCTGCCACGGCGTTGGCGTCGGCGGACGTTTTGCCATCATGCGTGAGCTGGAAGTAGGTCGCGGGCGATACAGGTGCGCTGCCCGTATTCTTGAGCTCGAGGGAAACCTCGATCTCGTAACTGCCACGCACGAAGCGGTAGAGCTTGGTCACCGCCAGGCCGTCCTTGCCTTGCGCGATAAAACGAACTTCCAGCGCCGGTTGACCCGCTTCCAGCGTGGTGCCGCCGGGCTCCATGCGCCACAGCGTGCGGTGGTTCGGGCCCCCATCGCCGGTCAGCCCGCTTTGCGCTTCATATTGGTGTTCCGGCCCGAGCAGCACCAGGTTCTGCGCGGAATCCTTGGCATCCTTGTGCTTTAGCAGCTCCACGCGCTTTAGCGTCGCGCCCAGCGTGTCGATCTCGGCGATCACCAGGTCCGTGCGCACCACCACGGTCTCGCCCTTCGCCGCAGGCGTCGCGGCGCCCGGCACGGTGCCCGGCACGGTGCCCTCAGGGGCGCGCGGCGCGGCCGGCGCCGTTGCCGGCTGCGCGCCGGGCTTTGCCGCCGGGCCCGGCACCGCTGCTGGCACGGTGACCTGCGCCACTGGCCTGGGGCGATGTTCCTTCTCCCAAGCGTCCCAGAGCATGAGCACCGAGAAGCCGAAGATGAAAAACAGGACGATGCGCTGGGTATCCATAGGGTTCAGTGACTGCCTTCCATGTTGCTCGAGGGCGGGACCGGATCGACGCCGCCCGCATGCCACGGTCCGCAACGGCACAGCCGGGCCGCGGACAGCCAGCCACCGCGCAGGGCGCCGTGCACGCGCAGCGCCTCCTCGGCATACACCGAGCAGCTCGGATGGAACCGGCAGGCCGGCGGCATCAGCGGCGCCAGAAAATAACGGTAGCCGCGTACCAGTGCGCGCAGCAATGCGGTCATCGCTTCCTCACTTGGCCAACTCCAAGAACAGTTCACGCAGCCGGGCCAGCATCTGCACACCCGGCCGCGCGCCGAACGGCGGGCGCACCAATACGTCAAGCGCGCCGAGGCTACCCTGTTCCAGCCGGAACGCCTCGCGGATGCAACGCTTGATCCGGTTGCGCACCGTCGCCTTCGCAGCATGCTTGCGCGTCACGAGCATGCCGAGCCGCGGCGGCCCGTCAGCGCGCATCGCTGTGAAAAATGTGAATCCCGACCGGGTTCGCCGCGAGCCTTCGCGCAGCAGGCGTTCGAAATCCGCCTTGTCGGAGAGCCTTCGCTCTGCGCCGAGCCCGTAGCGTTTGCCAACCGCCGCCCGCTTGACCGTGCCGAGCTCGTCGGGCACGGACCTACACGGCGAGGCGCTTCCGGCCTTTCGCCCGTCTGGCGCGCAGGACGGCGCGCCCGTTGGCGGTACGGCTGCGTACGAGAAAGCCATGCGTTCGCGCGCGCCGTGTCTTGGAAGGCTGGTAAGTTCGCTTCTGCTTCATGTGGCGTGCTCGATCGGAAAAAGGGCGGTATTAGAGCCCGCGCGCCGAAGCCTTGTCAAATCAAGGTTTTTTTCTTGTGCGCGCTGTGGATAAGGCAAAGGGGACAGGGTAAAATCGAATCTCTCCACGGCCCACGGAAATCGATGCAGAATCTCTGGCACGCTTGCCTGCGCCGATTGGAGCAGGAACTGCCCGCTCAGCAATTCAGTACCTGGATTCGCCCCCTGACGCCGGACCTTGCGGCGGCCGATTCGGCGACGACGCTGGTGCTCGCCGCCCCCAACCGTTTCATCCTCGAACACGTGCGCGAAACCTTCGTCGCGCGCATCCAGCGCCTTGCCGCGGAAGCCGGCAACCGCGATATCGACGTCAAGCTGGTCCTGGCGCGCGCCGCCC
>JAYTTO010000253.1:0-5919 GCA_043744975.1 Betaproteobacteria bacterium
TGAAACAGCTGCTCCTCCTGTACTGGCGCGGGTTTCCAAGACACCCGAAATGGATTGCCAGCAACGGCGCGGTTTCCGGCGGGATTACCCTGCAAAGTCGCCGTCAGGCGCCCCTGTCAAGGCAGTTCAGCGCACGAGCCGGCTGGTCCGGTTGAAGCAGTTTCTCAGGAATGCCTCCCGATCCTGGTCTGGTTCGAGCGCTGCGCCTACACCACCAAGCTGGAGGTGCTCGCCGCCTGGTACCGGACCAAGGGCACGCCGCGCCAGGCGATGAAGATCTACTGGCACGGCGATGAGACCGCGTACGAGATCGAGTTCGTCAATTGCACCCTGGACGCCGGTTACACCTTGATGGACAAAGAGTTTGTCGCCGAGCGCGGCGACAGCCCGCTCGCCCTGGTGGAAGCCGCCCGGCAGGGCATGGGGGTCGCGGTCGTATCGGCGTGGCTGGTCGCCGACGAACTGAAGAGCGGCGCCCTGCGGGCAGCGCTTCCCAACTACTCGTTGCCGCCGATGGAGCTCAACGCGGTCTATCCGTCGGCCCGGCAGGTGCCGCTGAAGGTCCGGGCATTCATCGACCTGGTCCAGACCCAGTGCTGGACGATCCCCGACCTGTGCTGAACGGGTCAGCGGCGGGACGACCTCCGCGTCAGGCCGCTGGCTCGACCTCGTGCGCGGCGAAGTCGAGTTCGACGCGGGCGCCGCTCGGATCGAAACAGAACAACTGCCACGTTCCCGATTCGTTCTGGCGCCGCAAGGTGTATGCAATGGCGGCAGCACGCAGTTTCGCCACCGTGGTGCCGAGTTCGCTGGCAGAGAATGCCATGTGGTCGAGGGCGCCGGCCGGATCTGCGGGCATGGGCCGGCCGGCGATGACGTGCAGCACCGCCGCGCCACCGCAGTAGAGCCACACCCCGGGAAAACCGAGGTGGGGTCTGGGGCCGACGGCGAGCCCCAGGACATCCACGTAGAAAGTCCGTGTCGCCTCGAGATCGGCGGTCAGGACGGTGAAGTGGTTCATGCCGTCGATTGCCATGGGTCTGCTCCTGCGTTCTTGGCTGTTACTTCTTCGCCGGCACCTGTCTCGGGCTCACCGTGATGCCGACTTCCGAGCCCTTGAACCCCGAGCCAGCGATCTCGACCGTGGCGGCGCGATCGCCGCGCAGGAACGTGAGCGTGCTGGTCTTGCCCTGCACCGCCGTTATCGGCTCCCAACCGAAGGTTGGCATCCGGTCGGCGTAGTAGGCATAGGCCTGGGTCGTCGGCATGTCGACATCGAGGGCGATCTTGCCGACCCAACGGTCATCCGAACCGAGGATGAGCGACTTGTCCGTCTTGATCTTGGTGCCGGACGGGATCGGGACGTCGGACACCGGCTGGTAGGCAGGCACTTCCGGCGTCTTGGCGGCGCTGGTCGATGCGGTCGCGGACGTCGACGAGTCCTTGCTGGCGCTGGTGCCTGGAAAGTTGGCGCAGCCGGCAAGGGCGAGAGCGATGCCGGCACCGGCGAGAAGCGGAAAATTGCGGATCGTGTTGTTCATGGGAGACAGTACCTCCGTGGTCGATACATCGTGTCGGTTCGGCGCAGGGATATCACGCCGTGCTCCATGGAGACTGGGCGTCGGCAGAAGTTCCGTCGCGCCTGCGTTGCGGGAACTTTCATGATGCCGATGCTCCCGGGATGAAATGCCTGTTCGCATCCGGGCCCCCTGTCTGGAAATCTGCCCGGGATGCCGGTCGCCGTCACCAGCCCGTCGGGTCGGGCGGTGGCGCCAGCGCGGTTCTGAGGTGGGTTTCAGCCGCTTTTCTTCCGCAATACGATCAGGCTGATCAGCAGCAGGAAACCACCGATCATTCCGATATCGAGCAGGGACATATCCGACCTCGAGTTGCGTTGTTTCGACTAGTGTGGCCGTTCAGGCTACTGCTGTTGCCGCGATTATCGCCGCTCGATGTGGCCTGTGTCACGCTCGACCATCCATGGACCGCACCGAACGCTTCTGTCGCATCCAGCAGTTCCTGCGCGGGCGTCGTATCGTGCCGCTCGAGGACTTCCTCGGCGCGCTGGAGGTCTCGCGCGCCACGGTCATCCGCGATCTCGAATATCTGCGCGGCCGCCTGCAAGTTCCGATCGTGTGGGACCGCGCAGAGTGCGGCTATCGGCTCGACACGTCCGGCGTCGAACAGGAACTGCCCGGCCTCTTCAGGGGCGGCCGGTTGATGGTGGTAGGGAATACCCTCCCGGCGCTGGTGGGTTTGGCCGAGAGCATGGCGGCATCGGCCGGCTGCCGGTCTCAGGGTAAGGCGCTGAGCACCGGCATTGCTGCCAGCGCGACCGCCTGGCTCGATCCTGTATTGGCCGGTGTTTTGGATGCCTGTGCCGTCGCGACGGGTTCCCTGGCCTCGGACCGGGCGCCCGCCGTCGACGCCGCGCTGGCAATGTCGGCGGCGTTTGTGACCCGGGGCGGGACGCGCTGCCGGCCGATCAGGCCCTGCGGCGGTACTCGCCCGTGACGGTGTCGATCTCGATCTTGTCGCCGGTGGCGCAGAACAGCGGCACCTGCACTTCGTACCCCGTCGACAGCTTGGCTGGTTTGAGCACCTTGCCCGAAGTATCGCCGCGGATGGCGGGTTCGGTGTAGATGATCTCGCGCACGATCGACTGCGGAATCTGGACCGAAATCACGCGCCCGTCGTAGAACACCACTTCGCAGGCCATGCCGTCTTCGAGGTAGTTGAGCATGTCGCCCATGTTGTCCTTCTCGACCTCGAACTGGTTGTACTCGGCGTCCATGAATACATACATCGGATCGGCCAAGTACGAGAACGTGGCTTCCTTGCGTTCGAGGATGACGACGTCGAACTTATCGTCGGCGCGGTAGACCGACTCGGCGGTCGAGCTGCTCAGCAGATTCTTGAGCTTCATCTTCACGACGGAGGCGTTGCGGCCGGATTTACTGAACTCGGCTCGCTGGACCACCATCGGGTCCTTGCCGATCATCACGACGTTGCCTACGCGGAGTTCCTGGGCGGTCTTCATTTGTTTGTCCTGCGCAATGGGATGTTCGTTGGTTCGGGAGGACCCCGAAAAAGGGGCGGGATTATAGCCGCCCGGATGCGAATCTGACCAGATTGGACGCAAGATCGCCGTTCGCGGTGAGCTGGGCGGCCCAGGCGGACGCCCACATCTCGAGTTCGGCGCGGTGCGACCAGAATCGGCGCCAGGCGGTCGCCATGGCGGCTGCGGGCGGCTCGCGGAGGTTCCATTGCCGCCAGAACTCCCGCACGGCCAGCCCGGCCTCCGCCGACAATCCGGCGCCATAGCGCTCGTGGAATGCGTGCAGTTTCGCCCAGTGCGCCCCCGCATCCTGCGGGTAGATGTTCCAGACGAACGGGCGCTCGGCCCACTGGGCGCGCACGAAGGAATCCTCGCCGCGCACGAAATTGCAGTCGCAGCTCCAGAGCAGCCGGTCGTACTGCGGCTGCGGCTGGAACGGAAGGATCAGCGCCGACAGGGCGCCGCGCTCGAATCGGTCACCGGCGCGGGCTCCCTTGACGCCGAAGAAGGTCGCGACATCGTCCAGGAGCACGCTCTCGGGAACCAGCACCAGCACCGGTTCCTCGGCCTGGACCCACGCGGAAAGCAAGGCGCCGACCGCCGGACCGCCATACCCGAACAGCGAAACCGTGGTCACGTTGCCGGCGCGCGGTTCGCACTCCCGGGCCGCCTGTTCCCGCTGGCTCGCCAGGTCGCGTTCGCGCAACAGACCGCCGGTACCGGCGGTGAACCCGGGAAAGAAGAAATGCTTCACCAGCGGCAGACGCGGGTGCGGCGAGGCCATCCGATGGCAGCCTTCGACCCAGTCCTCGGCGCTCAGGTATTCGAGGTTGATCCAGACCGGCTTCGATGCGCGTGCAGCCATGGCAATGAGCCAGGGCGTCGCCAACTGCGAGCCGAACGCCTCGACGACGACGTCACCGATGCCGTCCTGCAACTGGCGGTCGGAGTCGTCACGACGCCAGCGCCGGACGATGACGCCGCCGACGGTCTGCTGTTCGACCCCGGGATCGAGTTCCGGACACAGCCGGTGGAAGGTGCCGAGATCGTCGACCCACAGGCAGACGTCGAGCCCATGCTCGGCAGCCAGTTGCCGCGCCAGCCGCCACGACACGCCGATGTCGCCGAAATGATCGACGACATTGCAGAAGATGTCCCAGCGCAAGTCGCTACCGGCCCGGTCTCACTTGGCGCTGCACCCGTAGCCTTCGAAGTCCATGTGGCGCGTGAAGCCATCGCGGTCGATGAAGGTCGGCACGACGCTCAGCCGCTCGAAGCGCTGGCCGGTGCGGTCGAAGAAGCCGGTCTCGCCCCGGTTGAGCGAGAAGTTGCCGCCGGGCGCGTTCATGGTCACTACCCCGTCGCGCACGTACACGTAGACGCCGGGTTCACTGAAATCCTCGGTCTGCTTGCCGAAGAGCGCGCCCAATTCGATCTGGAGCTTGTCGGGGCGGGTTTCCGGTTCGCGCAGGAAGAACGGCGGAACCGCGTCGAGCTTGCGCGGCGCGGTGCCTGCGCCCGGCACCACGCTCGCCTGGTTCTCCGCCAACTCGAACTCGCCCTGGTCGTTCCTGACGTAGACCTTGCCCTTCCAGTCGTAGACGACCAGCCCGGACGGCATGTCCTGGTCCGGCGGGGCCGACGGCGTGCAGGACGCCGGGACCTTGCCGTCGGTGCCTGATGCGCAGTTGCCGCCTTCGCCAGGGGCTGCTGCCTCGGCGCACGCGCCGGTGCAACTGATGTCGAAACCGGTCCCGCGGACGCCGATGGTGGCCACCGCCGTGCCGACCGTGAAGCGCGAAGGGGTGCGCTGGGCAATGAGGCCGGTAAGGATCCGCAGGCCGCCCCGCACCAGGTTGAAGGCCGCGTTGCCGCTCTCGGGATTGGACGGTTCGTAGCGATAGCGCTCGATGCCCATGCGGGTCGACGCCCGCAGCACGGCACGGGTGCCGTCCTGGTAGACGATGACCGCGAGACCGTCGGCGCTGGTCTCGATGACGTCGGCCGGATAGACCAGGTCGCCGTTGTTGAGGGCGCGCCCGGACCTAGAGCCGCCGACCAGGGTGAGCCGGCCCTGCACGCTGACCACGCGGCCGGCATAGCCCGGCACCGGCGGCACGCGCACCGCCGCGCCGGCTTCGGTCTCGCGCTTGCAGGCGTCGTCGCAGACGCGGGCGACAAAGTCCGTGCCGCGCACGCCGATGGTCGCCACACCCGCATTCATCAGGAACGAATCCGGACGCCGCTTGCCGACCAGGCCGGTGACGGTCCGCAGGCCGCCCTTGAGCAGGCGCAACACGAGGCTGTCTTGCTGCGGCTGCGCTTCGGCGTAGCGGAACTTCTCGATCTTCAACGTGCTTCCCGGGCGCAGGGCCAGATCGGCACCGTCGTTGAGCAGCACCCGGGCGTAACTGAGTTGTTGCGACTGAAGTGTGTCGCCGGCCCGCACGGGGGTCCCTTTGGCGAGCACGCCCACGGCACCATCGGCGTGCTGGACGGAGACGACGCCACTCACCGAGGTGGCTTTGCCGGCCTCCTGGGCGATGGCGGTAGTACTGATCGCGGTCAGCAGCAACAAACCGGACGCGGCATAGGTGTTCATCAGCGGCACTCTCCTGGGCGGGCCTTGGTGTTGTCGACCACCTCGGCGGTTTCATCGGCCTTGCGCGGGCTCGGGGGATTGGCGAATGGCAGTTTCGGTGCCGGCACGATCGTCTGCGCCACGATCGCAGCGGCTTCGGCTTGCACGGCTTCGGGCGCCGCTACCGGCACCACCTGTCCGTACTGGATCAGGAGGTTCGCGTCCAGCACGGCCGGCTGGTTGTTGGCATAGAAGCCGCTGCCGTCGGCGGAGGTCACGG
>JAYTTO010000254.1:0-2731 GCA_043744975.1 Betaproteobacteria bacterium
GGCGCCTTCCGGACGCCGAGCTTGCGCAATGTCGCGCGCACGGCGCCGTACTTTCATGACGGGAGCGTGCCGACGCTGGAAGCGGCCGTGGATCTGGAACTCTACGATCGACGTCGGGCCGATGGGTTGCCGGTCGTCCTGAGTCGGAGCGAACGGGACGACCTGCTGGAGTTCCTGCGCGCGCTGAACGATCCTTGACGCTACCCCTCCGCTACCCCTCTACCGCCCCCCGCCGCCCCCTGCGGTCGGTGCGGGAGGTGAGCCGGTTGCGGGCGTCGAACGTGTAGGCGGTGGCGGAACAGTCATCCCGCAGATCGAAAATGTCGTGATGAAAGACCCGCCGGGGGCGGGGTCAGTCCTCCGGCGCCATCGGGCGCGAGCGGTTCTGCAGAAATTCGACCAGCGGCCCGACCTTGTTGTCGAGGTCGAGGTCGGAGAACACGTAGCGGTCGATGCCGACCGGGGACTTTATCTCGATCTCGTACTGCTGGAGATCGCGCGCCCTCGTCGCCGGCCGTGCGGTGCCGCCCTTGACCAGGCCGCTGCGGCGGAGCAGGCGATCGAACTCGGCCCGCTGTTTCTCGTCGAACATGCTGGGGTCGAGATAGCAGCCGCGAACCAGCCCCGCGATGCCGCCGGTCTGGCGGAAACGGATTGTACTCACTAGAAGCCGATGTCCTTCCAGGCCTTGGCAACGGCTTTTTCCTCGGTGCTGCCGGCGCCGTAGCGCGTGCCGGCGCTCTGCGTCGTCATCGCCACCATGGCGGCGAAATCGCTGGTCTGGTGCAGCGCGCGCATCGTGTCGTACCAGATCCGTCCGGCCTTCTCCCAGGCGTTGCCGCCGAGCGCCATTGCCACCCGATAGAACGCGTGGTTCGGAATGCCGGAGTTGATGTGCACGCCACCGGAATCGGCATTGCCCTTGTATTTTTTCGATAGGTGCTTCGGCTGCGGATCGTCGCCCAGCAGCGGATCGTTCGAATAGGCGGGTTCGTCCTTGAAGGTGCGCAGCGCCTTTGCCTTGGTGCCCGGACCCATGATGTCGGGGCCGATCAGCCAGTCGGCCTTGTCGGCCTTCTGCTTCTTCTTCCACTGCTTGACGAGCGATCCGAACACGTCGGCGAAGTGCTCGTTGAGCGCGCCGGATTCATCCTTGTAGTCGAGGTTGCAGGTATGGCTCACGACCCCGTGGGTGAGTTCGTGGCCGACGACATCGAGCGACTTGGTGAAGCGGATGAACACCTTGCCGTCGCCGTCGCCGTAGGCCATCTGCTGGCCGTCCCAGAACGCGTTGTTGTAGCCGCGGCCGACGTGCACGCTCGAGATCAGTGTCATGCCGCCGTCGTCGAGCGAATTGCGGGCGAAGATCTTCTTGTAGAAGTCGTAGGTGCTGCCGGCGTTGTCGTAGGCCTCGTTCACCGCCGGGTCCTTGGACTTCGGTCCGCCTTCGCTGCGCACCAGCTTGCCGGGCAGTCTCGTCGACCCGTTGTTGCGGTTGTCGTACACCGCGCGGGTCTTCACGCCGCCGGCGGACGCGATGACGGTTCTCGCGGCGAACGGCGCCAATGCGGTGCGGGTCGCCCGCAGGGTGGCAGACCGGGCGATGGCCTCGATGGCGAGTTTTCGCACCGCGGGGTCGCTCGACTCGGTCATGCGGTCGAGGATGTAGGGCGGAAGGATGCAGTGCAACGGATCGTGGCAGTTGTGCATGGCGACTCTCCTCTCGGTGATCGGGTCACAAGGGCATTGTCAGGGCCAGCATAGAAAAAACCATGACATTCGTCAAAGCCGGGTTGTTTCCGGGAAACCGGCGCGTGCCGGATCAGAACAGCGGCAGGGTCTCGCCGATGCTGCCGGCAGCATCGGCGACGCGGCTCAGGTGAGCGACGCGCACCCCGAGCAGCCGCAGGCGCCGCCGAAAGCCCACGCGACGCAGGCACTCGCGCGCCGCCGCCAGGATTTCCGCCGCTGTGTTGGTCGGCGTGCTGACCGTGCAGTCGCGCGTGACGATGCTGAAGTCGTCGAAGCGGATCTTGATGCCGATGGTGCGCCCGACATAGCCCCGGGTGCTGAGATCGACCGACACCTGCCGGGCGAGTTGCTCAAGGATGCCCGACAACGCCGCGCGGTCGTGCCTGGCATGCAGGTCGCGCTCGAAGGTGGTCTCGCGGCTGCGCGATTGCGGTTCCTGATGCGTCACCACCGGCCGCTCGTCGATGCCGTGCGCTGCCTGGTGCAGCCACTTGCCGTAACTCGTGCCGAAGGTCTGCACCAGCACATCGCATGTAGTAGCGGCCACGTCGCCGATGGTCTCGATGCCGAGGGCGGCGAGCCGCTCCTGCGCGCGCGGCCCGACCCCGTTGATGCGCCGCGCCGGCAACGGCCAGATGCGGGTGACGAGATCCGTCGCGGTGAGCACCGTCAGGCCGTCGGGTTTGTCGAGGTCGGAGCCGATCTTCGCCAGCAGTTTGTTGGGGGCGACCGCGATCGAACACGACAGTCCCGTGGCCGCCGTGACCGTCCGTTTGAGCGAGTGCGCGACCGCGCGCGAGTCGCCGATCGCGCCGGTGAGATCGATGTACACCTCGTCGATGCCGCGATCCTCGATGGTGTCGACCGCGCCGGCGAGCGCGGCCTTGAACATCCGCGAGTAGCGGCGATATTCGTCGAAGTCCACCGGCAGGAAGACGCAGGCGGGGCAGAGGTCGAGCGCCTTGCGCAGCGCCATGCC
>JAYTTO010000255.1:0-3182 GCA_043744975.1 Betaproteobacteria bacterium
AAGGCGACGTACTGCGGATGGCGGATCCGCGCATAAGGGCCCGCCACAGCCAGTTTCTTTTGCCGCTGTGCCTGGTAAAGGACATTCCAGGCGCTCGACAGAAGATAGAAGCCGAAGCCCAGGAAGACATAGCTGGCGATGTGCAGCACCCCGAAATGCGGGTCGCCCTTTTCGCCGAGCAGCGTCGACCAGAGGTGGCCGGTGTCATGTGACAGCAGATCGAGTTTCGGGAACTTCGTCTGCAGCCAACCCGACATCAGGTAGATGGTGAGCGGGAAGCCGTACATCTCGACGAACAGCGCGACGACGAATGCAGCGAAGGCGCCGAACGTCCGCCAGTCTCGCGGAGTCTGCGGCTTGAAGAAGCTGAACGCGAACATGATGAAGATGGCCGAATTGAAGACGACGAGCGTCCACAGCCCGTATGCTGGTGCGTCGTGGTTCATGACGACCCTCCGGGTGGCTTCACCTGCGGCAGTGCCTCCGGCGGGCGTTGTAGTCTGTCTTGGTGGTGGTCTTCGCCGTCACCGTGTCCACCATGCCCGTGGTGCATGATCATGTGCATCAGCGGGCACGCCAGCAGAAGCAGGAACGGCAAGGCGAAGAAGAAGTGGGCGCGGTGCTCGGTCAGGAGGAAGTACAGGGCGATCACGCCCAGGACGAGCAAGCCGATGGAATAGCGGGAGCCCCAGAAGGCCTTTGGCTGCACGTCGTGCAGGGAATGATCGTGGTTCATCTGAGGTTCCTCCATGCCGGTCGTTCCGACTGAGGCAACGAGGTCTGAATCTGCGACGCCATGCGGGTCCTTGAAGACCTCTGCCCGCGAAGTGCCGAGTGGTGGTGACGCAGCGTCATTTCTTGGCCCTGGTCACCTGTGTCGTGCCACGGGGACGCGGCGCTGGATCATTGGGTGCGGCTCTCCACTGCCTGGCAGCAGCCCAGACTGTCTGGACAACGGTGGCGGCGATGACGGCGGTACCGACGGATAGGGCAAGTGAGGACATGAAGTTCATGCGAGGCTCCTGACGGAAGAGGGTGAGCTGGATACGGGTGTCTTGTTGTTGCGGCGGTTGACTGTGCATCCCGTACCTGAGTACAGAGTCAAGCCCATCGAAACCGGAGACGTGAATCGCAGAGCGCGAGGCTCCGCGATCATCTCCAGCAGGAGCTAAAGGGCCAATCGCGAGACCAGAACTCTGACGGGCGGCTCGTGTTCGGCGAGTCGCAAGTCGTGCGCCCGACCAACCAGCGTCGAGGCGCCTAGTTCGGCGGCCCATGCGGTCACCGCAAAGGGCGCTAGTTCGAGGTGCGGCGAGTCGAGGCTGGAAGGTTGCTTCAGCAGCGACTGAGAACCTGCATCACATGCCTTAAGGCACGATTCCCTGGTGAACTCCGTGTCCGTATCGTGTTCGTCGTGTGCAGTTCCTGCCGCGTGGCCTGGAGCCGTTTCAAGCACCTCGTCCGTCGCCGACAGGTGCACCGCCGGTGTCCCGTGGCTGTGGCTTCCGCGCGCCTCCAGCACGCAAGCGTTGGCCGCCCCTGACGCCAAGGTGAACAGCCACACGAACAACATCATCCAGGCGGTATGGCGCCTGGTGCGGCTGTTCAAGCGCAGCATGTTCCGCATCTGGCGCCTGCGGTCAGCCTAGACGCTCGCTGTCGATTTGCGAGCAACGACTCCGTGCGCGCATCGCAGACTCGAAACACGCTTGTGCGCTGACGAGGCGTCCCTTCATCGAGGCAATGTCTTTTTCAATCGGCATAACAGCTCCATCCAAAGATCTGGACCTTAGATTGCGCGTGGCGTGGGCGGATCGTCTGTGCGTTGTCGCACTTAACGCCGCTCTGGCGCTCAATGTAAGAAGTCAGGTCGAAGAATCGGTTGATCTCGCGCAAACGAATGTGCCGATGGCCCGCACAGATCACGCGGTTGAGAGTGGACAATCGGGCGCTCGGCTTTTGCTCGAACTGGAGCCGTCGGGGCGGCGGCGGCCGATCACTGCTCGTCGATAGACTTCGTGGGATGAAAATGCCGGGCATCGCTATTGCCGACAACCAACCATTCACCATCGGGCAGTTGGCTAAGGCGTCCAGCGTCGGGGTCGAGACGATTCGCTACTACCAGCGTCGCGGTCTGCTTCCGGTGCCGAAACCGCAGGGCGCTACGCGCTACTACTCAGCCAGACTGATCGACAGGATCGGGTTCATCAAGCGCGCTCAGACGCTCGGGTTTGCGCGCGACGAGGCGGTGTTGCCGCATCGTGACGGCGTCCCCCTTGGGCACCGGCTGTTGCAGGAGTACTTCCTGTTCCCGCAGAAGTTCGGCTTCATCGACCTGTGTGGGCTGGAGGGGTTGCGCGGCGAGCAGGTCAGGGCGCGCTTCACCGTGCGCATCGTGTTCGACGGCGAGGCCGAGGCAGGCATGCGCGTGACGAAGGACGACATCCGGCTGCACTGCACGCCGGTGCTGAATCTGTTCACGCATGAGACCGAGCCGGTCACGCTGGAAGCGACGCGCGCGCGCTATCCGCTGCGCCCGCAGGGCACCGACCGCTCGCGCCTCGACATCTGGTCGGTCGACGGCATGTCCGTGCGCGGAACCGATCGCGTCGACCGCGACCTGCCATGGTTCTACTCGTTCTCGCCCGATGTATTCCGCGAAGCGCCGGCGTACTACACCGTGCGCCGGCAGGTCGCGCCCGACGGTGAGAGTTTCCTGACCTACGCCACCGTCGTCGAGGCGAGCGGCAGCCCGCACCCGATCGGTGAGGGCACCGCAACGTTCGAGATCACTTGTACGAATGGGCGCAATGTCGCAGCGCTCGACGCCGGAATGCTCAAGGGCATGACGGATTCGAGCCCGGCCGGGGCGACGTTCGAGAACATCACCAAGCCGACGCCGCAGATCGAAGTGCCGCAGCGTGTCGGCATGCTGTGGCGGTTGTTGTCGCTGCTGAGCCTGAACCGCGCCCGTTTCAGCACGCCCGAGACCCTGCGCCTGACGCTCGAACTCATGGCCTCACTCAACGCCGGCACCGCGGGCGGCGAGAAGGGGTTCGCGCTGGGCGGGCAGGACGAACGCGCGCAGCGCGATATTCAACGACGCATCCGTGCTATCCGGGGCGTCGACTCGCGCCCGGTCGAGCGCATCCACGGCGGCGGCATGATCCGCGGTTCGCGCA
>JAYTTO010000256.1:0-2023 GCA_043744975.1 Betaproteobacteria bacterium
GCCTGGAACGAGCGCGCTCGCCGCCTCATGGCACACCACGATCGATCAACCTGGGCGCCCGTCGCCTGGGTATGGCTCGCCGAAGCGCGTATCCCCGCATCCAGACTCGCGACGTAAATCATTTCGCTTACACCCTCTCATCCTTGGGCGCTCGTTGCGCTGGCCGCAAGGGACCGAGGAAGGGACCGAGAGTAAGGGACCGAGAGTCAGGTTTTGTTTTGCAAAACTGCCATCGCTGCGCCGAAGGGCTTCCGCTTTAGCATGAGCCAAGAATGCGCTCTACTTCCATCGAGCGGGCTCGCACCGGCATGGCTGCTCATGTCAGGCGTTAGGCACCGCGGTTGAGAAGCTTGGCACTTCGACCGCACATTGGCGCCAGCACCGTGGCGCCATTGCTCTGTCTCGACACGCCCGAGGCTGAGCAAAAAGGTAAGATCGTTCGCCATGAAGACCAGCGCCGCCCCGGCCAACCGCTCCGCTTCCCCCCGCCGCACCAAGGACGGAGACGCGCTTGCGTTTGCGGAACAAGTGCGAACTGGTACCGTCGCGAGTGACCTGCGTGCGCGCCTTGAAAAGTTTTACCAGCGCTACCCCAGGCGCCCTTTCAAGAGTGGCCAACGCGGAATCGTGGAGAGCCTGAAGGCTGACCGTGATCGTCGTTGATGCCAGCGTAGCGCTGGCTTGGGTGTTGCCCGATACGGAACAGAACGTGGCGTACAGCGCGCGCGTTGCAGACGCCGGCATCTCGGGTAGCAATGAACTGGTGGCGCCACGGTTGCTCACCGCTGAATGCAGCTATCGGCTCTTGAAGTATGGGCGGCAACGCCGCTGGGGTGAAGCCAAGATCGCCGAATTTGCAGAGACGATCGACCTGTTCAACATGCGCTACTTTGAAAGCTCAAGCCCGATGGCGAGCTTGGTGCGCTTCGCTGTGCGCTACCACGTGCAGGGCTATGACGCCGTGTACCTTGGGCTGGCGTTGCATCTGGGCGCCAAGATTGCGACGTTCGACGGTGGGTTGCGCACGGCTGCCAAGGCGGCGGGCGTCGCGCTGGCATAGGGGTCGCCCGAGACGGTCGAATCCACCTGAGCAGCGAGAGCAAGCGCGAGTACCTCGTCGTTATCGGGATTCCGGCACACCGGGTGCGCAAGCTGTGGTGGGGCTGCCAACTCGGCGAGCTTCGTTGTGCGAGCCGTCGCGGTTGTAGCGCGGAGCGCGCAGCTTGCGAACATAGGCTGCCAAGTCCGCCATGTCTTCGCGGTCGCGCCAAATGCCAAACGCCGGATCGTCGGTCGAAAACTCTTCGGTTGCCGCGACCGCGACTGCGCTCACCGTGCTCGCGGGCTCGATGCCGGGCAGCGGTGCACTACGTTCAGGCAGAAGGTTTCTTCTGAGCCGACGCCGGCCTGACGGTCAGCGTGCCAGCACGCGCTGCTCCAGCAGGAAAGCCCGGTCGATCTGCTCGCCGAGCAGATCGACGTCGCGCTGCGAGACACCTTTTTCCGCGAAGTGCGCGCGCCAGCCTGCAACCACACGCGTCACCTCACCGATGACGGCTTTCGCCGCGGCAAGCGTCAACGCAAACGAGCGGTGCTCGGAAAGTGCGTTCTCCAGAGTCGCGTCCGCGCCGTCACGCCCGACCCTCATCTGCTGGTAACCGAGCGCCTGCCCGGCCGGCAGCACGTCGAAGGCGGGTGAAAGCCGATAGTGCTGAGCCGGGGTCATGATCAACGCGTGGTTCTTCTCGTGATCGTCGGTGTTGTCGATCAGGATGTTGAAGACCATTCGCCGGAAGAGCTGTTCACCCTGTGCGGCGAAGTCGTCGGCTTCGCCGCGTCGGCGCAGCAGCAGGGCGAGCTCCGGATAGCCGTATTCCTGGCCGGCCGCTCGCAGCGCCACGTGGGCCGACAAGGCATGCACACGCAGCGCTCCGGCGCGGTCGAATCGCTGCACCGCAACGGCATGACCGTCTGCCAGGCGCACCGGCATCGTCGTGCAGACATCAACACCCGCTTTCGCTGC
>JAYTTO010000257.1:0-1782 GCA_043744975.1 Betaproteobacteria bacterium
GTGAGGATGCGCACGAAGGCCATCGTGGTGGAAACTTCGCGGCCTGCGCCGGTGGCTTTCAACTGCGCATCGAACGCATCAAGTCCGGGGGCGGTGAGCGAGACTGCGGCCTTCGGCCGGCGTTGCGGCAAGTAACCGCCAAGAGCCGCGCGGCGCTCATGCAGATACTGCATCACCGGGTCTTTGTCGTCCGGCTTGTAGAACGGCAGCTCTTCGAGCTTGTCGTCCGCCACCGGAATGTTGAAACGGTCGCGGAAATCGCGCACGGTTTCAAGGTCGAGCTTTTTCAGCTGGTGCGTCGGGTTCTTCGCCTGCCCCTGCTTGCCGAGGCCATAGCCCTTGATCGTCTTGGCCAGGATCACCGTCGGCTGGCCCTTGTGGTTGACCGCCGCGTGATACGCCGCGTAAATCTTGTGCGGGTCGTGGCCGCCACGATTGAGGTGCCAGATGTCGTCGTCCGACATGCGCGAGACCATTTCGAGCAGTTCCGGATATTTGCCGAAAAAATTTGCCCGCACGTAGGCGCCATCGTTGGCTTTCATGTTCTGGTATTCGCCGTCGACTGCTTCTTCCATGCGTTTGTGCAACAGGCCATTGGTGTCGCGCGCCAACAGCGGGTCCCAATAGGCGCCCCAGATCAGCTTGATCACGTTCCAGCCGGTGCCACGAAAGTCGGCTTCGAGTTCCTGGATGATCTTGCCGTTGCCGCGTACCGGGCCGTCGAGGCGCTGCAGGTTGCAGTTGACGACGAAGATCAGGTTGTCGAGGCCTTCACGCGCGGCGAGCGACAGGCCGGCAAGCGATTCCGGCTCGTCCATCTCGCCGTCACCCACGAACGACCAGACCTTGCGGCCGTCGGTGTCGAGCATGCCGCGGTCGCGCAGGTAGCGCATGAACTTGGCCTGGTAGATTGCGTTGAGCGGGCCCAGGCCCATCGAGCCGGTCGGAAACTGCCAGAAGTCCGGCATCAGATACGGGTGGCAGTACGACGACAGTCCCTTGCCGCCGGTCTCGCGCCGGTAGTGGTGCAGCTTGTCCACCGGCATGCGGCCTTCGAGATAGGCGCGCGAATACATGCCCGGCGCCGAATGCGGCTGGAAGTACACCAGGTCGCCACCCTGCCCGGCGCGGAAGAAGTGGTTGAAGCCCACCTCGAACAGGTCGGCCGCCGATGCGTAGCTCGCGATGTGTCCGCCGAGATCGGAGTTGGTCTTGTTGGCGCGCACGACCATCGCCAGCGCGTTCCACCGCACCAATGAGATCAGGCGCTGCTCGATGTCGAGATTGCCTGGGAACTGGGGCTGATCGGCGACGCCGATGGAATTGGCGTACGGGGTGCTCAGCACGGCTGGCAGCGCCACCCGCCGGTTGCGGGCATGGTCGAGCAGCTTGCGCAGGATGAAAGTGGCGCGTTCGCGGCCTTCGGTCTGGACGATGGCGTCGAGGGCATCGAGCCATTCCCGGGTCTCGGTAGGATCGAGATCGGGCGGCAGCACGCGCCAGCGTCCGGTGGCGTCGAACTGCGGCTGGTCGGATAGGTCGGTCATGGACAGGGCTCCGGAGGGCGGTGGCGCGATGGCGCGGTCAGAGGGCGGGTAACGTCGAATCGTAGCCGCAACCGCCAAGCATGGGGTGTCGTAGCGCGCACCGCATCGCCCTTTCCGCCGCATAGAATACCGTCTTCGCCTGACTGGGAGGCACGAGATGCCGGACATGCCCGACGCCATCGACTGGAAGATCCTCGGCCTGCTGCAGCAGGACGCCCGCCTGACCAACGTCGAC
>JAYTTO010000258.1:0-2115 GCA_043744975.1 Betaproteobacteria bacterium
CAGGCCCACCGCCTTGCGCTCGCCTGCGTGATACCACTGCTTGTCGTCCGCGGTCAGCGCGAGATCGCGTGCGTAGCCCAGCACTCTGCCGTCACGCCATACCAGATCTTCCTGCTGCAGCGATGACAGCTTGTGCCCGCGGGACGCGGCCTCCCGCATCATCGCGTAGGACGAGTCCTTGTGAGTCTTGATGCTGTCGAGCGGATCGAGGACGAAGGCTATTTTCATCTCTGCTTTTCAAGCGCCCGCGGCGATTCGTCCAGGGCCGCGGCGTGATGAGGAACGTTCAAATGCGTCAACAGGTTGGGAGCGCTGGATTGTAGCAGACGTGCCTCGAAGAGCCTTCCCTGTACCCGAAACCGCGTATGTTTCGCGTCCCGGAGCGGCGAGCGGCTGAAGGCCCACTACGACGCGATGATCATCGGTGCCGGGCATAGCGCGAGTACCGCTGGCCGGCACCAACTGGAATTCCTCGTCCCCGCAAGAAAACGGGCGCCCGAAGGCGCCCGAGAATTGGTAAGCGTACTTACCGGAGGAGATTACGCGACCCGAGACCCATGCAGGTCCCGGGACAAGAGATCCGTCATTCGACTCTTTCGCCGTGCAGCGTGATGTCGAGACCCTCACGCTCCTGGTCTTCTGGCACCCGCAGCCCGATCGTCATGTCGATGACCTTGAGGATGATGAAGGAGACGATGAAGCCGTAGATCAGCGTCGCGCCCACGCCCCAGAGCTGGGTCATCACACTGCCCTCGGCCCCGCTGATGTCCTTGCTCACCAGGGCGCCGGTCAGAAGCGCGCCGACGATCCCGCCGATGCAGTGCACGCCGAACGCGTCCAGCGAATCGTCGTAGCCCAGCATTTTCTTGACGTACGAGGAAGCGTAGAAGCAGAGAATGCCTGCGGCCACGCCGATGATCACCGCGGAATTGGGTCCGACGAAGCCGGATGCCGGGGTGATCGCGACCAGCCCCGCCACCGCTCCGGAGGCGATCCCGAGCACGCTCGGCTTGCCCTTGGCGATCCACTCGGCGAACATCCACGCCAGCGCCGCCGCCGCCGTCGCAATCTGGGTTACCGCCATCGCCATGCCGGCACGGCCGTCGGAGGCCACCGCGGAGCCCGCGTTGAACCCGAACCAACCCACCCACAGCAGAGAGGCGCCAATCAGGGTGAGCGTCAGGTTGTGTGGCGCCATCGGTTCTTTGCCATACCCGACACGCTTTCCCAGCACGAGCGCACATGCCAGGCCTGCGATACCAGCGTTGATGTGCACCACCGTGCCGCCGGCGAAGTCGAGCACGCCCTTCACAGCGAGCCAGCCGCTCGGTTCCCACACCCAGTGTGCGATCGGGGCGTACACCACGATCGACCAGATGCCGATGAACCACAGCATTGCCGAGAACTTCATGCGCTCCGCAAAGGCGCCGGCGATCAGCGCCGGGGTGATGATGGCGAAGGTGAGCTGGAACATCGCGTAAACCGTCTCGGGCACCGTCAGTCCCAGATGCGACACCGAGACCTTGCCCGCGTCCTTCAGGTAGACCACCCCATCCATGAACGCTCGGCCGAAACCGCCCAGATAGGCGGTGCTCCCGGGGGTGAACGCAAGGCTGTAGCCGATCAGCCACCACAGGATCGTCACCAGACAGCAGATGGCGAAGCTCTGCATTACCGTGGCCAGCACGTTCTTCTTGCGCACCATGCCGCCGTAGAACAGCGCCAAGCCGGGAATGGTCATCAGCAACACCAGCGCGGTGGAGGTGAGCATCCAGGCCGTGTCGCCGGAGCTGATCTTGTCGTTGGTGACAAGCACCGGTTCGGTCGGCGCCGGCGGTGCTGCAGGGGCCGCCGCACCCGCCGGCGCGGCTGCCCCATCGGCCGGCTTGGCCTCGTCGGCAAAAGCCGGTACGGACAGTGCAACGGTTCCGCACAGAGCCAGAAGCATCAGAATCTTTCTAATCATGACATTCTCCCTATAGCGCGTCCGCGCCGGTCTCGCCGGTGCGAATGCGGACAACCTGTTCGAGGTCGAACACGAAGATCTTGCCGTCGCCGATCTTGCCGGTGTTGGCGGACTTCTCGATGGCCTCGATCACCTGATCCAGAAGCTCA
>JAYTTO010000259.1:0-6384 GCA_043744975.1 Betaproteobacteria bacterium
ACAGATTGTTCAAGCCGGACAGGTCGTTATAGTCGAGGAAGGCGACTCCATTGGCTCCGGAACGCTGCTCCAGATGCGATGCCCCGACCTGGTAGCTGCTCGAGGTGCCGATGTCGCCACCGAGCTTCACGAAGAACGCGCGCGACTCCGCGCCGTTCTGGTTGCGCACCACACCACCGGCACCCGGGAACTCCCGGCCGCGGCCGACCTCTGCGCCGAATTGCAGCAGCACCGGCAGCGGCGCCACCCAGCGCACCTGCACCCCATCGTCACCGTAGTTGGTGCCGAGAAAGGCGCGCTGCACGAGCGATGCGTCGACGAAGTCCCACGCGTGCAAGTGCACCGCGTTGAGGTAGCCCAGGCCCGAGAAGAAGCGACCAGCCTTGATCGTGAAACCCTGGCCGAGCGCCGTCGTCTCGGCGTAGGCCTCCTCGACCGAGACCGTGTTGTCGGGTGTCAGGGCGACCAGCAGCGACCCGCGGAAATAGGGGTCGACGCTCGACGTCAGGAACAGTTCGGACTCGCCGAGCGAAGCGCCGCGACCCGGACTCACTTCGCCACCGGCAGGCGCGAAGCCGGTGATCCGGCTGCTGGGATCGTCGCCGAAGCGGCCCCATGTTCCGTTGAGGATGAGCGAGAGCGCCGGGTTGAAGGCGCTCTGGGAAGCCGTCTGCGCTGCCGCCTGTGGTGCGGGCGTCGTATCGGAACCGGTTTCAGCCGTTGCCGCCTTGGCGGCCGATGCCTCCGCCTGGGCCGCCGATGCCTGCGCCTGCGTGGCGCTCGCTTCGGCGGCCTTCAGCTTGTCCTCGAGCGCCTTGATGCGGGATTCGTAGCTGCTGCGAAGGTCTTCGATATCCCTTCGGATCTGATCAAGCCCGGCATTCTGCGCGAGTGCCGGACTGGCGCACGCCATTGCAACGGCGGCGGCGATGAGCTTGTGGCGCATCGATGTATCTCCTGTGAAAGCGAACGGGTACGCGGCGGACCAGGTCCGCCTGCGCACGACGAAACGATTTTCAGGAGCGGGCGGGGGGACCGCGGGCGGAGAACGACTGGGTCCGGACCGGCGTCCAGTCGTCGGCGTGCTGCGTTTCCGGCGCGGCGAATGCGGCGGACAACTGGGTGTGGACGACGACGGCGCCGGGCGCACCCTGAACCTGCGCGAAGGCCAGGCATTCGTCGCAGCCCTGCATCGGCAGGCCCTTGCCGTGCTGGTGCGTCGGAGCGTGCCCGCCGCCGTGCGCCACCGCATGAGCGAACCCCACCTGCTGTGCGAACAGCAGGAAAGTCGCCAACAGAATATGGGTGATCAGCTTGCGCATGGTGGTGTCACGCCACCAGCGTTGCACACTTCCCGCAGCCTGCGCAAGCTGCCACTGCCACAGGATCGACATTGGCGCCGAGTGCTCCCGGCCTTCGTCGAATCACCGGGACTCCGGCTTACGCCGGAGATACTCCCCGGCGCGCGATCACGCTCAGCGGTGCGCGGCTTTCTTCAGGTGCCCGTACCGCGCGACGCGGATGTCGGCCTGCGCCTTGTGCCCTGCAAAACCTTCGATGGCGCACAGCCGCGAGCAGTACTCGCCGATCATCGCCGAGGCCTCGGGCTTGACCTTCTGGTAGGTGCAGGTCTTGATGAACTTGCCCACCCAGAGTCCGCCGGTATAGCGCGCCGCCTTGCGGGTGGGGAGGGTGTGGTTGGTGCCGATGACCTTGTCACCGAAACTCACGTTGGTCTCTGGCCCCAGAAACAGTGCGCCGTAGTTGGTCATCCGGGTCAGGAAATAATCCGGATCGCGCGTCATGACCTGGACGTGTTCGGAAGCGATGCGATCGGCTTCCGCCACCATCTCGTCGTAGGTGTCGCAGACGATCACCTGGCCGTAGTCGCGCCAGGCCTGCCCCGCGACCGCGGCGGTCGACAGCGTCTTCAGCTGGACCTCGATCTGCGCCATCGTCGCGTGGGCGAGCTTCTCGGAATTGGTGAGCAGGATCGCCGGCGAATTCGGTCCGTGCTCGGCCTGACCGAGCAGGTCGGTCGCGCACATCTCGCCATCGACCGTATCGTCGGCGATCACCAGCGTCTCGGTCGGGCCGGCGAAGAGGTCGATGCCCACGCGACCTGCGAGTTGCCGCTTCGCTTCGGCGACATATGCATTGCCGGGACCGGCCACCATGTCGTTGGCGGAGATGGACTCGGTGCCGACCGCCATCGCCGCGATCGCCTGCACGCCGCCGAGGCAGAAGATCTCGTCCGCACCCGCCAGATGCATGGCCGTCACGATCGCCGGGGCGGGCTGTCCGTTGAACGGCGGTGCGCAGGCGATGACGCGCGGAACGCCGGCGACTTTGGCCGTCAAGATGGTCATGTGGGCCGAGGCGACCAGCGGGTACTTGCCGCCGGGCACATAACAGCCGACCGAGTTCACCGGAATGTTGCGATGCCCGAGGATCACGCCCGGCAAGGTCTCGACCTCGACATCCTGCAGCGCGGCGCGCTGGATCTGCGCGAAGTTGCGGATCTGCGTCTGCGCGAACTTGATGTCTTCCACCTCGCGCGGCGACATCTTCGCGATGCACGCGTCGATCTCGGCGGCGGACAGGCGGAAGCTCGGTGGCGACCATTTGTCGAATCGCTCGGAATACTCGCGGACCGCGGCGTCACCGCGACGTTCGATATCGGCGATGATGCCCTCGACGGTCGCGCGGACCTTGGTCTGTTCCGCCGCGTCGTCCGCTGCGCTGATGCCCTGCTTGAGATGTCGGATCACGTGATGCCCCTCACGAAAAACAGTGATTGTAAGCACCCCGCGCCGCCTCAAGGATGGTGTCGTGCGTCACGGGCCAGCCGGACGCAGGCGCTGCACGGCAGCCTTGTTTGGCGGACAACCCAGACGCTTCCGATATCCTTGCCGCCTCGAATGCCATCGCGCCACGCCGACGACCATGCCCTACCCCATCTCCAGCTACCCCGTGCCCGAGCTTGCCGACGTGCCCGACGACATCCGCGCCGTGATGCTCCAGGTGCAGGAGAAGACCGGCTTCATTCCCAACGTGTTCCTCGCGCTGGCGCATCGGCCGGACGAGTTCCGCGCCTTCTTCGCGTACAACGATGCGGTGATGATGCGCGACTCGGCGCTCACCAAGGCCGAGCGCGAAATGATCGTGGTCGCCACCAGCGGGGTGAATCACTGCCAGTACTGCGTGGTGTCGCACGGCGCCATCCTGCGCATCTACGCCAAGAATCCGCTGGTCGCGGATCAGGTCGCGATGGATCACCGCAAGGCCGACATCACGCCGCGGCAGAAGGCGATGCTCGATTTCGCCGTCAAGCTCGCGCGCACCCCGGAAGCGTTGACCCGGGCCGACCACGAGGCGCTGCTCGCGCACGGTTTCTCGGACGACGACATCTGGGACATCGGTGGCATCACTGCCTTCTTCGCCCTCTCGAACCGCATGGCCCACCTGATCGAGATGCGGGCCAACGACGAGTTCTATCTAATGGGCCGGGTGCCGCGACCGCCGAAATAGCGCGGCACTGGCAGATGGCTTGCCGGCGGCACGATCACGCGGCGGATGTCACCTTGCCGGCACGATCTGCCGGACGAGGGCGGGCAGCATGGTCGACTCGAAACCACCTGCGCCCCGCGTTCGGCTATTGTCATCGTCCTGGGTTGCACCTGCCATACGGGCTTGTGTTCAACCCGGCCGCCACGCCATGCGGCACCGCAACCCCGCCGGCCGAAGAGTCTGACGTAAAATGCCGGCGTTTGTCGTCGCGGGGTGCGATGGCGGAGCACCGGGCTGTCCCGGAACGAAACTTCTAGAGGTGTGACCGATGGCTGCGCTCCCGGATAACGACCCCCAGGAAACCAACGAATGGCTCGATGCCCTGGACGGCGTGCTGCGCGCCGAAGGCCCGGAGCGTGCCCATTTCATCCTGGAGCAGTTGATCGACAAGGCGCGCCGCTCCGGCGCCTACCTGCCCTACAGCGCCAACACCGGGTACATCAACACCATCCCGCCCGGCTCGCAGATCCCGTCGCCCGGCGATGCGGAGATCGAACACCGCATCCGCTCGTACGTGCGCTGGAACGCCGCCGCCATGGTGCTGCGCGCCAACAAGGACACCAACGTCGGCGGCCACATCGCGAGCTTCGCGTCGGCGGCCACGCTGTATGACGTGGGCTTCAACCACTTCTGGCACGCCCCGTCCGAGCAGCATGGCGGCGACCTGATCTTCTCGCAGGGCCACTCCGCGCCCGGCGTGTATGCCCGCGCCTTCATGCTCGGCCGCCTCACCGACAAGCAGCTCGACAACTACCGCCAGGAAGTCGACGGCGAAGGGCTCTCGTCGTATCCGCATCCGTGGCTGATGCCGGACTTCTGGCAGTTCCCGACGGTGTCGATGGGCCTCGGGCCGCTGATGGCGATCTACCAGGCGCGCTTCATGAAGTACCTGCAGGACCGCGGCATCGCCGACACCGAAGGCCGCAAGGTCTGGTGCTTCCTCGGCGACGGCGAGATCGACGAACCGGAATCGATGGGCGCCATCGGCGTCGCCGCGCGCGAGCGGCTCGACAACCTCATCTTCGTCGTCAACTGCAACCTGCAGCGCCTCGACGGCCCGGTGCGGGGCAACGGCTCGGTCATCCAGGAGCTCGAAGGCCTGTTCGCCGGTGCCGGCTGGCGCGTGATCAAGCTGCTGTGGGGCTCCGACTGGGATCCGCTGTTCGCCCGCGATCACGACAACGTGATCATCAAGCGCCTGCACGAAACCGTCGACGGCGAGTTCCAGAAGTACGCCGCCACCGACGGCCGCTTCAACCGCGAGGCGTTCTTCAACAAGTATCCGGAGCTGCAGGCGCTGGTGTCGCACATGTCCGACGACGACATCGACAAGCTGCGCCGCGGCGGCCACGACCCGGTCAAGATCCATGCCGCGTATCACGCCGCGGTCAATCATCGCGGCCAGCCGGTGGTGATTCTCGCCCAGACCAAGAAGGGCTACGGCATGGGCTCATGGGGCCAGGGCAAGATGACCACGCACCAGCAGAAGAAGCTCGACGATGCGGCGCTGCTCGCGTTCCGCGACCGCTTCGCGCTGCCGCTCACCGACGAGCAGGTCACGCATCTCGAATTTCACCGGCCGGCCGACGACTCGCCCGAGATGAAGTACCTGCATGCGCGCCGCGAAGCGCTCGGCGGCTACCTGCCCCAGCGCATCGGCAAGTCGCCCCCGCTCGCCGTGCCCAACCGCGCCGCGATCACCCGCTTCCTCGAAGGCACCAACGGCCGCGAGCAGAGCACCACGATGGTGTTCGTGCAGATGCTGTCGCAGTGGCTGAAGGACCCGACGCTGGGCAAGCACATCGTGCCGATCGTGGCCGACGAGGCGCGCACCTTCGGCATGCAGTCGCTGTTCCGGCAGGTCGCCATCTACTCGCCGGTGGGCCAGCTCTACGATCCGGAAGACCGCGACGAACTGCTCTACTACAAGGAAGCGAAGGACGGCCAGATCCTCGAGGAAGGCATCACCGAGGCCGGCGCGGTCTCGTCGTGGCTCGCCGCGGCGGTGAGCTACAGCGCGCACGGCGTACCGATGCTGCCGTTCTACGTTTTCTACTCGTGCTTCGGCTTCCAGCGCATCGGGGATCTCATCTGGGCCTGCGGCGACTCGCGCGCCCGCGGCTTCCTGATGGGTGCCACCGCCGGCCGCACCACGCTCTCGGGCGAGGGCCTGCAGCACGAAGACGGCTCCAGCCACCTGCTCTATTCCACTGTGCCCAACTGCGTCGCCTACGACCCGTGCTTCGGATACGAGGTTGCGCTCATCGTGCAGGACGGCGCCCGCCGCATGCTCGAGGCGCAGGAAGACGTGTTCTATTACGTGACGGTGATGAACGAGAACTACGCCCATCCCGCGATGCCCGCCGGCGTCGAGGAAGGCGTGATCCGCGGCATGTACCACGTGCGGCCGACAGCCCTGCCCGCAGCGCCCAAGGGCAAGAAGGCGGCCCCGCGTGCGCAGTTGCTCGGCTCTGGCACCATCCTGCGCGAAGTGCTCGCCGCCGCGGAACTGCTGGAGCAGGACTGGGGCGTCGCCGCCGACGTGTGGAGCGTCACCAGCTTCACCGAACTACGGCGCGACGGCCTCGGCGTCGAACGCCACAACCGCTTCCGCAGCACCGATCGCGCGCAGACCACCTGGGTCGAGCAATGCCTCGCCGACACCGAGGGCCCGGTCATCGCCGCCAGCGACTACATGCGCATCGTCGCCGACTCGATCCGCACCTGGGTGCCTCGGCGCTACGTCACGCTCGGCACCGACGGCTTCGGCCGCAGCGACACCCGTGCCGCGCTGCGCAGCTTCTTCGAGGTCGA
>JAYTTO010000260.1:0-1584 GCA_043744975.1 Betaproteobacteria bacterium
GAGTCCCACGGCTGGAAGATCTTGTCCTCGTCGTCGTAACGGAAGTCGATGGTGACGCCGCGGGCGTTGAGGTTGGCGGCGCAGACCCGTACCGTGCCATCGGCGCCATCTTCGTTCACGAGTTGCCGCAGCAGGCTGGCGTAAGGGTGCGTGCCGACGATCACGAACGGCCAGACGCGGTCGGCGCCGTAGTAGCGGTCGTCGCCGGCGCCGGGCAGGCGCAGCACGTCGCGCTGTGCAAGCTCCCACTGATACGACGACGCCAGTTCGAGATCGTTGAGCATCCCCACGCCAGTCTGGAAGCCGTTCTTGTAGCCCTTGAAGATGCGGCCGAGCAGGCTCTTGCCGGTGGCCGCGAGCTTCGAGCCGTAGTTGGCCGGCGCCAGCATGATGAGGCGCTTCATCGGGCACTGGTCCGCCGCGCCGCGATAGTGCGAGGTCAGCCATTCGCGGGCAACGAGGCCGCCGGTGCTGTGGACGATTACGTCGAAGCTGGCCGCGAGGTCGCCGCTGGCGATGCGCTGGTCGATCACCTCGCCCATGCGCTTGCCGGCGTCGGCCACGCGCACGTCGTCGTCGAGCGAGATGTAGTCGCCGAGCCAGAGCTCCTTCGGCTGGAAGCCGTGGCCCGCGAGAAACGTTGCCAGCGGCTTGAATGAGTCGGAGGTGTCGCTCCAGCCGTGGATGATGACGACCTGTCGGGCCATGTTCTTGTTCTCCGTAGGTGGATCAGAAGTGCTTGAGGTATTCGATCAGCGCGAGCTTGTCCTCGTCCGGCAGGCCGGGTTCGTCGTCGGCGAAGCGGGTGCCGAAGTAGTGCCCGCGGTTGACGATGAAGTCGGGGCATTTGCTCATCGCGAGCAGCGGATCGACGAGATCGCCCAGGACCTTTGCCGCCTGTTCGTCGGTGGCGTCCTTCGGCAGTTTCTTGAGATCCCCCTTTACCTTGAGCAGCAGGCTGAGCAGCTTCTTGTCGTGCGCCACGTGCTCGCTGAAGCTGGCGTTGTCCGGCCGCAGGTTGAGGTTGGCCAGCAGGTTGACCGGCGTGCCCTTCGGGATCGGGCCGATCTCAAGGCCGTTGGGACCCCACAGCCACGGCTTCACCTCCTGCCCCTTTTCGCGCAGATTGGCGAGCCAGGACGGCAGATAGCCGGACGGCACCCGCAGGAAGCTCGCGTTGGTGGTGCGGTCCATACGGCCCGGGACCTTGGTGCCCAGCACTTCGTCCTGGTCGCGCGTCTCCGGCCACAGCAGTTGATGGATGGAGTCGTCGAACGAGCGCATCCGCGCGTCCACCGACGGGCTCGGATCGAAGCGGCCGACCGTGTTGTTGAGCAGGAACGGTGCCGTCGACCAGACGCTCACGAGCGATGCCGGCCGCGTGTAGCCGCGACCGCCGGCCGGCATTTCGTAGGAGAACGGCTCGCCGGTGACCGGGTGGTACACGGTGATGCTGCCGACCGACGGGAGATCCTTGTAGGTGCGCGAGGAGAAGTTGTCCCAGATGTTGTTCTCGATCGCGTTGGTGGCGAGCGGGCTGCAGGCGTTGGTCTTGAGCAGCGTCACTGGCACGCGCACGTCGGT
>JAYTTO010000261.1:0-2350 GCA_043744975.1 Betaproteobacteria bacterium
TGGCCGGCGGTGCCGGCATCGTGCTCTTCACCGCCCAGCACAACTTCGAGAACTCCTACGCCAGCGCCGACGACGGCTGGGACTACGACTTGGCGGCGATCGAGGGCACGAGCTTCCTGGTACTGCCGCGCTGGCTGAACTGGTTCACGGCCAACATCGGCTACCACCACGTCCACCACCTCTCGGGCCGCATCCCGTTCTACTGCCTCGTCGCCTGCCACGAGGAGTACGAGCACCTGTTCACCAGCGTCACGCGCATCCGGTTCTCCGGCATCCCGCACGCGCTCGAGTGCGTGCTGTGGGACGAGCGGCTGCGCCGCATCGTCTCTGTGGCCGACTATCAGCGGGGATTAGCCGCCGCTGCGTAGTCGCCGGGCCGGGTGCCGCTGCCGCCAGCCGATGCACGATGAAGCGCACCGCCGCTTGGGCCATACTTCACGCATGACCGTGCGAGGCGAACGATCCTGCCCGTGAATCAGCCGAACCCACCGGATGCTGTTGCGGAACCGGCGACCGTCACGGTGACCGCCGATGGCCCGCTGCTGCTGCGCGGCAACATCGAGATGCTGCGCGACGACGGCCGCGTGGCCACGGTCGCGAAGGTCGCCTTGTGCCGCTGCGGCAACTCGTCGCACAAGCCGATCTGCGACGGCACGCATCGCACCACCGAATTTCGTGACGCGGCATCGGTCCATCCGCCGAGCACCAAGCCCGGCGACCCCCTCGGCGAACCCGCGAAGCTGCGGGTGCTGGCCAAGCTTGACGGACCGTTGTGGCTCGAAGGCGCGATGCAGGTGGTGGATGGCAGCGGTACTGTCGCGTGGGAAGGCAGCGTCGCCGCGCTATGCCGTTGCGGCGCCTCGGCGCGCAAGCCGTTCTGCGATGGCACGCACAAGCGAACCGGATTCCGATCGGGCGCATAAGTCCGGCGGGTGCAGTCGATGGAGGACACTATGCGAAGCCGTATCACTCGTGCTGCATTCGCCTTGATTCCACTGGCCGCCGCCGGCGCCTTGTCGGCGGCAATCGTCGACGGCATCGACGACGACGCGCTGTCGGCCGGCATCTTCACCATCAATCGGTTCGACGCCGACTCATTCGCCGAACCGGCGCCGGTGCTCACCTACAAGCAGCAGCAGAAGTTCCTCCGCGGCCGGCACCACTTCAACCAGAACTGGGTGCAGTTTCCCTCGCTCGGCGGCGACTGGGGCCTGGGCCCCACCTTCATCACCGACCGCTGCAGCACCTGCCACGTGAAGGCCGGCCGCGGCTCGCCGCCGGAACGTGCGGACCAGCAAGCGATGTCGCTGCTGGTGCGATTGAGCGTGCCGGGCACCAATGAGCACGGCGGGCCGAAGCCGCATCCGGTGTACGGCGACCAGATCCAGAATCAGGGGCTGATGGGGCAGGACCGCGACGGCACCTTCCTCGGCGAGCGCGTGTACCCGGAAGCCGACGTCTTCATCGACTGGGAGGAATCCACCGTCACCGTCACCTTCGACGACGGCGAGAAGGTCGCCCTGCGCCAGCCGAAGCTCCGCTGGGGAAAGATGTGGTTCGGCCCGGTCGGCCCCGAAACCATGACCTCGCTCCGGATGGCGCAGCCGATCCAGGGCCTGGGCCTGCTCGAAGCCGTGCCCGAAGCCACCATCCTCGCGCTCGCCGACCAGCAGAAGGCACTCGGCTTCAACGGCCGCCCCAACCGCGTGCGCGACGACATCAACAACACGATGGCACTCGGGCGCTTCGGCTGGAAGGCCAACCAGCCGAGCGTGAAGCAGCAGATCGCCGCCGCCTTTGCCGGCGATCTCGGCGTGACCTCATCGCTGTATCTCGACCAGAACTGCCCCGGGCCGCAGACCGACTGCGCCGCGCAGCCGCCCGGCAATCAGCCCGAGCTCATCGACAGCGACTGGGACGAACTCACCTTCTGGGAACTGGCGCTGGCCGTGCCCGCGCGCCGCAACGTGAACGACCCGCAGTTCAAGCAGGGCGAGCGCCTCTTCACCGAAGCGCAATGCGCCGTGTGCCACGTGCCCCGGCTCACCACCGCCGACACCTTCCCGGCGCTACCGCAACTCGCGAAGCAGACCTTCCGCGCCTACACCGACCTGTTGCTGCACGACATGGGTGACGGCCTCGCCGACGGCCGCCCCGACTTCCAGGCTACCGGCCGCGACTGGCGCACCCAGCCACTGTGGGGCATCGGCTTGTCCGAGACGGTATCGGGCAGCAATCATTTCCTGCACGACGGCCGCGCCCGCAGCATCACCGAGGCGATCCTGTGGCATGGCGGCGAGGCGGAGGGGGCGAAGGAGAAGTTCAGGAAGATGGGGAAGGCGGAGCGGGA
>JAYTTO010000262.1:0-2035 GCA_043744975.1 Betaproteobacteria bacterium
GACCAGGCGGCGAGCGTGCTGGCGCAGGTGCGGCGCGACGGGATCGAGGCCAAGGGCGGGCAGTGGAGCGCAGCGGAAGAGGCTGCCTTCAAGGCGCCGATCCGCGCCCAGTACGACGTCCAGGGCCATCCTTACTATGCGAGCGCGCGGCTGTGGGACGATGGCGTCATCGATCCCGCCGACACGCGCATGGTGCTGGGGCTGGGACTGTCGGCAGCGCTCAACGCGCCGGTGGAGTGCACGCGATTCGGCGTGTTCCGAATGTAGCCAGCCGGGGGGCCTGTCCAGCATGGTTGAAAAGAAGCCGGAATCGAAGGGGCGCCCGTCGGCGGAAGTGTCGGTGGTGACCCTCAAGAACATCGGACCGCAGTCCGCGAAGTGGCTCGCTGCCGTCGGCATCGTCACCAAGAAGGATCTCGAGGACGCCGGCGCGGCGAACGCGTTTCGTCTCATGCGCAGCCACGGCTACAACGTCACGCCGGTGATTCTCTATGCGCTGCAGGGCGCCCTGATGGATCTGCACTGGAATCGTCTCCCCGGAAAGCTCAAGGACGAACTTCGCGCCCGGGCCCGCGCCGATGAGTGACGTGCTCGGCGTGGTGCGCGAGGACTCGGGCGTCGCCACGGTCACCTTGCAGCGGCCAGAGGTCCACAACGCCTTCGACGACGGGTTGATCGCGGAACTCACCGCCACCCTCGCCGGGCTCGATGCCGATGCGGACGTGCGCGTGGTCGTCCTGGCCGCGACCGGCCGTAGTTTCTCCGCCGGCGCGGATCTGCAGTGGATGAAGCGCATGGCGCAGTACGCCGAGGCGGAGAACCTGCGCGATGCCCGTAGCCTCGCCGGATTGATGCGCACGCTCGACCGGCTCACCAAGCCGACCATCGCCCGCGTGCAGGGCGCCGCGTTCGGCGGTGGCGTCGGTCTGGTGGCCTGCTGCGACCTGGCGATCGCCGCGCGCGATGCCGTGTTCTGCCTGTCCGAGGTCAGGCTGGGGCTGATCCCCGCGGTCATCAGTCCGTACGTGGTGCAGGCGATCGGCGCCCGTGCGGCCCGGCGCTATTTCCTGACGGCGGAGCGCTTCGACGCCACGGAGGCCCAGCGCCTCGGACTGGTCAACGACGTGGTCGACGCCGACGACCTGGATGCCGCGATCGCCCGCGTGGTGAAGCGGCTGCTCGCGGGCGGTCCGGCGGCGATTGCCGCTGCCAAGGCATTGATCGCGGCCGTCGACAACCGGCCGATCGACGACGCCGTCATCGACGACACGGCACATCGAATTGCGCGCCAGCGTGCCGGGGCCGAAGGCCGCGAGGGCATTGCCGCGTTCCTCGACAAGCGCCCCGCTGCCTGGATCCGGGAGTCATGAACGCCGCGTGGCGATCACCCGATGTGCGTCCCTGAGGTGACAACCCCCCCAGCCTTCCTTCGGTCGGCACCCCCCAATGGGGGGCTGCTTGCTTGGGGCGGCCCGGCGCTGCGCATGCCGATCATGTTCGACAAGATACTGATCGCCAATCGCGGCGAGATTGCGTGCCGGGTCGCGCGCACCGCGCGCCGGCTCGGCATCCGCACGGTGGCCGTCTACTCCGAGGCCGATGCCGGCGCGCTGCATGTGACCGCGTGCGACGAGGCTTATCTGGTGGGGCCTGCCCCTGCCCGCGACAGCTACCTGCGTGCCGATCGGATCCTCGAAGCGGCGCGCCGATCGGGCGCCCAGGCGGTCCATCCAGGCTACGGATTCCTGTCCGAGAACGACGCGTTCGCCGTGGCGTGTGCCGAGGCCGGTGTCGTGTTCATCGGCCCGCCGGTTGCGGCGATCCGCGCGATGGGCTCGAAGAGCGCCGCGAAGGCATTGATGGAGCTGGCGGGCGTGCCGTTGGTGCCCGGCTATCACGGCGACGCGCAGGACCCGGGGTTGCTCGCGCGCGAGGCCGCCCGCATCGGCTATCCGGTGCTGATCAAGGCCTCGGCCGGCGGTGGCGGCAAGGGGATGCGGATCGTGAACGATGCGTCCCGGCTCGGCGCCGCGCT
>JAYTTO010000263.1:0-12211 GCA_043744975.1 Betaproteobacteria bacterium
CTGGCGCGGACACGCGCAGCTGATCACCCTGTGCGAAGGCTTCGTCCTCGGCAAGAACAGCCGCAGATCGGCAAACTGTGGGTAAAGGGCAGGGCTAGCTACCGTCGGCGGCGGTGTCGGCCTGCAGGTGATTGAACGCGCGTCGACCCATCTTGCGGTGGAGGGTGGCCTGGAGCGGGTTCGCGAAGACTTCTTCACCGGCATCGACCAGCGGTTCTGGGCAACGCGCCTGGTCCTGCGATTCGACCACTGGCTCTGGCCCGACGTGGTGCAACTATTCCATGTCGATCAGAGCTACATTGCCCTGTCTAACATTGGCAATACTTTCGTGCGCACGCAGACCGGACTGCGCTTTCCGCTGCAGGGTGGCTTCGTGTCTTCGCTGCAACTGAATGTCGACTGGGACGGTGATCCGTCACCCGGACGCAAGTCCGTCGATCGTCAGCTGGTCTTCAGCCTCGGCTATCGGTGGTGACCGGGGAATCCGGCCGCGGCCATGAACGAACCAGGGATGGCAGTGCGCCATGCCGACGCGTCCATGGCACGGCCGGCACCGCTGGCTTCATACCCGATGCCGCTCGCGCAGCCGCGCCGAGGCCGCGGCGATGGCCCGCAGCTTCTGCTGCGCAATCCCGGCCGGACTGACCGGGTTGTCGGCGCATGTGGCGAAGCCGTAGTTCGGGTGCAGCAACACCCGCTCGGCACCGAACATCGCGATCGTCGCCTCGGCCTTGGCCATGATCTCGTCGGTCGTCGCGATCCCCGCGTGCTTCTGGTTCACGACGCCGACGCCGACGCCGATGCGGCGGTCTTCCGGCAGTGAGCGCAGGGCAGTCACTTCGCCGGCGCGCGGTGTGCGTAGTTCGAGCAGACAGGTGCCGACGCGCATCTGCGACACCGTCGGCGCGAGCGCGGTGTAGTCGCCGGACAGGCAGGTGCTCTCGTCGAGTATCCAGTGTCCGCGGCACAGATGCAACGCGATGCGCGGAAAGCCAGTGGTGACCGCATTGACCAGGTTGCGTGCGAAAGCCCGTTCCGACGCGCTGTCGGCCGACGCGGACAGCACCCCGCATATGAAGCTGCGCGCCTGGCGCGGCCCGGTGAACACGATCTCGGACAGCACCGGTTCGTCGAACTGCACCATTGCAACGTCGGCGGCGAGTAGATCGGCGAGTTCCTCGCGCAGCACCCGGACAATGTCGTTCGCGATGTCCTCGCGCGACTGGTAAGCGCGGTCCGAGATGCATTCCATCCACATCGTGCGCGCCAGCAGGTAGGGTCCCGGCAGTGCCACCTTGACCTGCTTGGCCGTGAGCGACATCGCGAAGCGCGCCTCGTGCACCGCGATCGGCCGGCTGCGTCCGAGGCGGCCGAACACTGCCGGATGCCGGACCTCTCCGGCTGGCACATCGAGGGCCCTCAGCTCGCGCTCGAACGCCTCGGGATCGTCGACCAACGGGAGCAGGTCGGTGAGCGGAATGAGCTGGCAGTTGTCGAGGCGGCTGGCGACGAAGCTGGCGTAGCTGTCGCGCCGCTGCTTGCCATCGGTCACGACATCCACGCCCGCCCTCAGCTGTGCCGCGACGGCGAGGCGGACGGCGACGTTCCATGTGTTCGTGCAATGTGCGGAGCATCCAGCACGGACGCGGCCAGCTGCCGCCGCCCATCGCCGACAAAGGGGCAATCGCAGGCGCGGGTGCCGGAAGTCGTTTCGGGGTGGTGACCGCGACCGCAGCGCGCCCGGCGGGAATGGCGCCCGGAGTGGCCACCGCAGCGGCTGCAGGCCGTTCCGCCAGCGCACCCTTGCACACCAGGAACGACGTGCAAGCGTCGGCCGGAGCGACCGAGACCAGCTCGTTCTTCGTGAGGAGGCACCAGGCGGGGAGGTCTTCGCGCACCGATCCCTCCGTGGACCGGATCTCCAGCAATTGGCTGCGCTGCAGCGGGTCGATGTGCTGCCGGATCAGCAGCAGCAGACCGTTGCCGCAATCGAGGTCGCCGCCGTAGAACGACGCATCTGGGGCGTGTGGGTGAAGCCCGGTCATGTCACTGCCTGCACGTCGGCCTCGAGCGTTGGCGCCCAGTTGGGATGCCGACCGCAGGACGGCTCGGAGGGGTCGACTGCGCGCTGGGTCGCCACCAAGCGCAGTGCCCCCTGTGGGGGGGCCGCCCGAAGGAAGGCTGGGGGGCCTGTCGCCTCAGTACGAGAGGCACTGGGTCCCGTCGGAAAGGAACTCCACCAGCTTGGCGCCATCGACGATGGTCGCCCCCGCCACTCGCGCGCTCGGCCCCGAACAGGAAATGCAGCTGCAAAACCAGGTCGCCGCAACCGAGATCGCCGGCATCCCATTCGCGCTGATGATGCGGAACGGACGGTGACATTGAATGCGGTTGCGCGAGGAATGAAGCGGTCGCGGAGGTTAGTGAGAGCGGGTCGTCGGCGCAACTGGTGGCGCAAGACTTCATCGCTGCCGGGCAATCGACTACCCTGCGACCGACACGCTTGGACCGTGCCCCGACGCGCGGGTGGGCGTGCAGCCACCGGGGTGTGCCATGAGCATCGTGTTCTACAGTTCCACCGACGATCCCGAGCCGTGGCGTCGTGCCCTTGCGGCGGCGCTGCCCGACCTGGAGTTCCGGGTCTGGCCCGACACCGGACCGGTCGGGTCGGTGCGCTACACGCTGGTCTGGAAGCCGCCGGCCGGCTGGCACCGGCAGTTTCCGAACCTGCGCGCGATCCTCTCGCTCGGCGCCGGGGTGGATGCGATTCTCGCCGACCCCGACCTGCCGCGCGGCATTCCCATCACGCGGCTGCGCGATGCGGGCATGGCGCAGCAGATGTCCGAATACGCCCTCTACGGCGCGCTGCATTTTCACCGCCGCATGGATGTCTATTCGCGTCAGCAGCGCGAAGCCGTCTGGCTCCCGCTCGAACCCAGGCTCACGGCAGAGCGTGGCGTGGGCGTGATGGGCCTGGGCATACTCGGCAGCGCGGCCGCCGCGATGCTCGCCCGCGTCGGGTTCCGGGTCGAAGGCTGGAGCCGTACCCCGCGCAGGCTCGAGGGCGTCGGCTGCCGGGCGGGGCAGGACGAATTCGGACCCTTTCTCGCACGGAGCGAGATCCTGATCAATTTCCTGCCCCTCACGCCCGACACGATCGGCATCCTCGATGCGGTGACTCTGGCCCGACTGCCGCGCGGCGCGTGTATCGTCAATCCCGCTCGTGGCGCCCACGTGGTCGAACGGGATTTGATCGCGGCGCTGGATTGTGGGCAGGTCGGCGGCGCGATGCTGGACGTGTTCGCCGACGAACCACTGCCTCGCCCGCATCCATTGTGGCAGCACCCGGGCGTGGTCATCACGCCGCACGTGGCGGCGGTGACCATTGCCAGCGAGGCCGCCGGGCAGGTTGTCGCCAATCTGCGACGCCTGGAACGGGGCGAGGCGCCGGCAGGTCCGGTGGACCGGGCCGCCGGCTATTGAGCCGCCGCCCGCCGCGCCGCTAAAGCCAGAGCATCATCCCCATCTCGAGGGGGTGCGTGAGCAGTTCATGATGCGGGAAGACCCGCACCTTGTACTCCAGCTTGCCGCACAGGTCCGGCGTCAGCCGTAGCGCGAAGCGATATTCGCCCTCGGGGGTCATCGTGCCATCCGCCTCGAAGCGATGCCGCGACGCCATGCGCTGCTCGCCGCTGGCGCTCAGGCGGCCGAAAACCATCTCCACGGCCACGTCCTCCGGCCGCAGGCCGTCCAGATGGACCGCGACCTCAAAGTGCAGGTCCTGCCCGTAGGCGATGCGTTTGACCGGCGAATCCAGGCGCCGCAGATGCATCTGCGGCCAACAACGGCGCACATGCGCCTTCCAGTCGGCCACCAGCCTCGCATTGGCGAAGCCGGTTTCGCTGAAGCGCCGCCATTGCCGGGTCGCGGGCAGGTAGAACTTCGAGACGTACTCGTTGACCATGCGGGTCGAGTTGAAGCGCGGCAGCAGCGTGGCGATCGAGCGTTTCGCCATGCGCACCCAGTCGCCCGAGTACCCCATGTCGTTGCGCGAGTAATAGCTCGGGATGACGTGGTCCTGAAGCAGTTCGTACAGCGTCTTCGATTCTTCCTGGTTGCGCCGGTAATCGTCGAGCGACTCGGCGACGGGCTTGATCGACCAGCCGTTGCGCCCGTCGTAGCCTTCGTCCCACCAGCCATCGGCGACCGACAGGTTGATCACGCCGTTCATGCCGGCCTTCATGCCCGAGGTGCCGCTCGCTTCGAGGGGGTAGACCGGGTTGTTGAGCCAGACATCGACGCCCGACACCAGGCGCCGGGCGAGACGCAGGTCGTAGTTCTCGACCAGCAGGATGCGACCCTCGAATTCCGGCAGGCGCGCCATCTCGCTGATCCGGCGGATCAAATCCTGGCCGGGAACGTCCGCGGGGTGGGCCTTGCCGGCGAACAGGAACAGGACCGGCCGCTCATCGTTGCACACCAGCCGCCGCAGCCAATCTGTGTTCTCGAACAGTAGGGCGGCCCGCTTGTAGGTGGCGAAGCGGCGGGCGAAGCCGATCGTGAGCACGTTCGGATTGGCGGGGTCGGTGAGCCGCAGCAGGCGGTCGAGGTGAGCCTCGGAGCCGTTATTGCGGAAGTGCTGCTTGGAAACCCGGTCGCGCACCAGGCGGAGCATCGCCGACTTAAGCGTCTGGCGGACGCTCCAGAACAGGTGGTCAGGGATCTCGTCGAGACGATTCCAGTAGCCGCTGTCGGTGATGTGATTGGTCCATTCGAAGCCCAGGATCTTGTCGAACTGGTCGCTCCATTCCTGCGCCAGGAACGTCGGCACGTGGACGCCGTTGGTGACGTACTGCATCGGGTTCTCGTCGGCGTCGATCTGCGGCCAGAGCGAGGCGAGAATCCGCGAGGACACCGTGCCGTGGATGCGGGAAACGCCGTTCTGGAAGCGTGAACCGTGTGTGGCGAGGGCTGTCATGTTGAATTCGCGCACGTCGCCCATGCGGCCGAGTTCCAGGAACTGGTCGCGGCCGATCTTCAGCTCGGCGTGGAAGCGCTCGAAGTACCGCATGATCAGATCTTCGGAGAAGTGGTCGTGTCCCGCCGGGACCGGTGTATGGGTGGTGAACACGGTGTTGACGGCTACAGCCTCGAGCGCGGTGGCGAAGTCGAGCCCGTCGGCGACCAGTTCGCGCATGCGTTCGAGCACCATGAATGCCGCGTGTCCTTCGTTGATGTGCCACACCGTCGGCTTGATGCCGAGCGCGCATAGCGCCTTGGCACCGCCGACGCCGAGGACGATCTCCTGCTCGAGACGGTCGGTCCGGTCGCCGCCATACAGTCGGTGGGTGATGTCGCGGTCGTGTTCCGCATTGGCGTCGATGTCGGTGTCGAGGAGGTAGAGCGTGATATGGCCGACCGTGGCCCGCCAGACCTTGACCACGACCTTGCGGCCGGGCAACTCGACATCGACCCGCACTTCGCCGCCGTCAGCGCCGACGACCGGTGTCACCGGCAGATCGTCGAAATCGGAATCGAAGTTCGATGCGAGCTGGTTGCCGTCATTGTCGATGGTCTGCAGGAAATAGCCCTGCCGATAGAGCAGACCGACACCGACGAACGGCAGGCGCATGTCGCTGGCGGCCTTGCAGTGGTCTCCCGCCAGGATGCCGAGGCCGCCGGAGTAGATGGGCAGGGATTCGTGGAATCCGAACTCCGCGCAGAAATAGGCGACGAGATCGTTCTGCCGCAGCCATTCCGAGCCGTTCCGGCGCATCGGCTCGTTGTGGTACGAATCGAACGCCGACAGCACCCGGTTGTAGGTATTGAGGAAGACCGGGTCGTCGACCGCATCGACCAGCCGCCGCTCGTCGATCCGCTTGAGGAACGCCTTGGGATTCTGGCTGACCGCATCCCAGAGCGCCGGATGCAGTCGGGCGAACAGCGAACGGGTGGGCCGGTCCCAGCTATACCAGAGGTTGTTGGCAAGCTCCTCAAGGCGGGCCAGGCGCGGCGGGATCTCGGGGTTTACCTCGAGCAGGAAGGTGGTTCCGGATTGCATCGGTGGTTGCCAGCGCGGGAACGGATGCAACTGATTGTAGCAGCGGGGTTTGTCCGGTAAATACCTGCGTCGAAGTGGTGCGCAACCTCGCCGGCCGCGCCCGATCCCGCTACAGGACGTAGCGGGCCAGGTCCTCGGTCGCCGCCAAGCCCTTCAGGCGCTCGTCGACGTAGGGCCCGTCGATGACGAGCACGGTCCCGCTGCGCCGCACGGCGTCGAACGACACGTCCTCCAGCATCCGCTCCATCACGGTGTGCAGGCGCCGGGCGCCGATGTTCTCCATCGTCTCGTTTACCTGCCAGGCGATCTCGGCGAGACGCTGGATGCCGTCCGACCGGAAATCCAGCGTCACGCCCTCGGTTGCCAGCAGCGCCGTGTACTGGCGGGTGAGGCAGGCGTCCGTGCTGGTCAGGATGCGCTCGAAGTCCTGTACCGACAGCGACTCGAGTTCCACGCGGATCGGAAAGCGCCCCTGGAGCTCGGGAATCAGGTCGGACGGCTTCGACAGGTGGAACGCGCCGCTGCCGATGAACAGGATGTGATCGGTGCGGATCATCCCGTACTTCGTCGTCACGGTCGTGCCCTCGACCAGGGGCAGCAGGTCGCGTTGCACGCCCTGGCGCGAGACATCGGCGCCATGGGTGTCCGCGCGACTCGCGATCTTGTCGATCTCGTCGAGGAACACGATGCCGTTGGATTCGACGTTCTCGACGGCGCGGGCCTTGAGCTCCTCGTCGTTCACCAGCCGGCCGGCCTCCTCCTCCGCCAGCAGCCGCAGTGCTTCGCGTACCTTCAGCTTGCGCTGCCGGCGCTTGCTCCCGCCCATGTTCTGGAACATGCCCTGGATCTGTTCGGTGAGTTCCTCCATGCCCGGTGGGGCCAGGATCTCCATCTTCGCGGACGGCAACTGCAGCTCGATCTCGATGTCCTTGTCGTCGAGTTCGCCTTCGCGCAGCTTCTTGCGGAATTTCTGGCGGGTGGCGCTCTCGCGGTCCTCCGCATCGGCGACTTCGGTGCCGAAACCCATGCCGCGTGCGGACGGCAGCAGCGCATCGAGCACGCGTTCCTCGGCAGCGTCCTCGGCCCGGTGCATCACCTTCTTCATCTCCTGCTCGCGCGTCTGCTTAACGGCTGATTCGACCAGGTCGCGGATGATGGTGTCGACGTCGCGACCGACATAGCCGACCTCGGTGAACTTGGTCGCCTCGACCTTGATGAACGGCGCACCGGCGAGGCGCGCGAGCCGACGGGCGATCTCGGTCTTGCCGACCCCGGTCGGGCCGATCATCAGGATGTTTTTGGGGGTGATCTCCTGCCGCAGCGGCTCCTCGACCTGCTGGCGGCGCCAGCGGTTGCGCAGCGCGATGGCGACGGACTTCTTCGCGGCGTTCTGGCCGACGATGTACTTGTCCAGTTCGTGGACGATTTCCTGCGGTGTCATCGAGGACATGTCGTGTGGGCGGTGCAAGGTTGCGGGGGCGGCGGGCCGCCGGCTGGTGGCTAGTCGAGAACTTCGATCACGTGCGACTGGTTGGTGTAGATGCAGATGTCGCCAGCGATGCCCAGCGCCTTGGCGACCACCTCGGCCGGCGTCAGCTCGGTATTCTCGAGCAGTGCCCGCGCCGCCGCCTGCGCATAGGCGCCGCCGCTGCCGATCGCGACGATGCCGTGTTCGGGTTCCAGCACATCGCCATTGCCGGTGATGATGAGCGACGTGTCGCGGTCGGCCACCGCCAACATCGCCTCGAGGCGCCGAAGGATGCGGTCGCTGCGCCAGTCCTTGGCGAGCTCGACGGCGGAACGCACCAGATGGCCCTGATGCTTGTCGAGCTTGCCTTCGAAACGTTCGAACAGCGTGAAGGCATCGGCGGTGCCTCCTGCGAACCCGGCGAGGATCCGGTCATGGTGCAGCCGCCGGATCTTGCGCGCGGTTGCTTTCACCACGATGCTGCCGAGAGTGACCTGGCCGTCGCCGCCGAGGGCGACGCGGTTGCCGCGGCGGGCGGCCAGGATGGTGGTGCCGTGAAATTCGGCGCTCATGGAAGGGACCGGAAGCGGACAGGGCCCCAGAGGGTGAAGGCAACCCGTCGCGAATTCAAGCCTTCACCCGCTACCGGCGCTGGTCGCTGCCCCGGATCAGAAGGTCCCGGTGAGCCCGATCATGGCGCTGCGCCCGCCGAGCGGAGCGATGTCCTTGAGGGTCGAGGTGTGGTATCGGACGTCGTCGTTGAGCAGGTTGTTGAGGCGCAGGAACGCTTCGACCTGTCCGAACGCCATCGGCGGCAGCGCGTAGCTGATCCGCGCGTTGACCAACGTGTAGCCGTCGGTCGGCAACTCGTTCCCGGCCGGCGTCGAGCTTGACCGAGTCGGCGCGGCCGCCGGCCGAGAGGCGGATCGGGCCCAGCGGCATCTCCTCGTACAGGAAGGCCGAGAGCATCCGTGTCGTGACCGGAGGGACGAACGCTTCGTCGCCGAGCGCCTGGAAGCGGGAATCGCTCGCCTGGACGCCGAACGCGCCTTCGAACAGACCGAGCTTGCGATGCCGGAAATCGGCGCGCGTCTCGTAACCCTGGTTGGTGAACACCGTCCCGGGCGTGGTCCTGTTGTACTCGATGTGCTGGTAGTCCGTGTAGGTCGCCTTCACTTTCGCGCTCTCGATGAAGCCGAGGTCGCGCAGCTCGCCCGCGAGGTCGTAGCGGTTCTGCCGCATGCCGATGGTCACGTTGGGTTCGGCCACCGTGCCATAGGTCGAGTCGTACGTCGCCGCCGACAGACCGACGAAGCCGCGGTCGAAGAACACCGAACCCCCGACCGACCCGCCGACGGCCGAGCTGGCGCTGTTGGGCAGGCGTCCGTACGGCTCCTGCTGGCCCGGCGCCAGCGGGACGGTATCGCGCAGGCGTTGCGATCAGGCATAGCCCGGGATGCGCAAATCGTCGGTTTCGCGTTTGAACGCGTCCACGTGCAGGGCGAAACGATCGTCGCCGCCGTCGAGCTTCGCCACGCCGACGATCTCGTCATTGGCGCCGCTGTAGCGCAACTGGGCCGTGCCGGACAGCGGCTTGTCGCCCGGGGCCGACGGGATGCGGTTGTCGATGGCATTGATGACACCGCCTACTGCCGACGCCCCGTAGAGCAGCGCGGAGGGGCCGCGAACGACCTCGATGCGATCGACAATGAGCGGTTCCAGGGCGACATTGTGGTCGGGACTGGCGCCCGAGGCGTCGAGCACGCCGGCGCCGTTCTGCAGGATCCGGACCCGCTCGCCATCGAGCCCGCGGATGATCGGTCGGCTCGCATTCGGTCCGAAATAGCTCGAGCTGATACCGGTCTCGTTCGACAGGGTTTCCCCGAGCGTGGATTCGAGGCGCAATCCGAGCTTCGGGCCGGCGAGCACGTCGGCGGGTTGAGCCATGTCGAGGAGCGAACTGCCGAGGGGATTGCCGGTGACGATAACCGGCGGAACTTCCGTCGTGGCGACGTTGCCGGGGGCCGGTTGCTGCGCATGCGCGGCTGCCGACAGGACGGCTGCCGCAAGGAACAACTGATGTTTCGCGTATCTCATGAGGATCTTCCGCGTGCGGATCGCGACGACTCGGGCGGCGCGATCATGGAGACGTGTGCGACCTCGCGCTGGGCGGCGTCAGCGGAAAATCGGTGGCGGAACCCGCGAGCGAAAGGCGTTGAGGAAGGGCGGCGTCGTCGATCGCCACCGGACGGCGGGATCGGCGGCGAGACGGCTGTGCCCTGCGAACAGCACCGGCACCGCGACCGGCGCGGGCTCGACCTGCGCGAACGCGAGACATTCGTCGCAGACCTGGGTCGGGACCCCCTCCGAGTGCGAATGCGCCCGGCCATGGCCACTGCCGTGCGCAACCATGTGCGCCATGCCGATCTGCTGTGCAAACAGCAGCACGGCGGCGAGCAGCGCATGCAGCACTACATGGCGCAACGGTCGGAACACGCCTTCCTCTGGGGAGGAGAACACCGGCCCCTTGGGGACCGGTGTCCGTAACCTGACGAGTGTAGCGCAATGCTCCTGCAGGCCATGAGGGGTTGCAGGCAGCGCTGCCGTGGATGAAATCCCGAAAACATGGGTGGATGGCGGTCGCGGCACCAATTGACCGGGCGCCGGGCTCGGGCCGGCCGACTTTGAGGACCAAGGTTTGGCGGATGCATCGGTAATGGGCCGAGCCGCTCAAAAGGGCAAGCCACCCAAGAAACTCAGTGACAATCGTTCGCATTCGCGTTACGCTGAAACGGAAAACAGGAATGCACCAACCGGCGGTAGCGGTCGGGCAGAGCCGATGCCATCGCACCGTTCGATGGCTCACCAAGAACAGAATCGGGAGCCAGTCTTGGAACACCCAGGGGCCGCTATACGAACGTCTGGCGGTGCTGTGGCGTGGAGCACAGCACCGCCCCAAATCGGTGTTGCCGCCCGCTGGGCGCGATCGGGAACGGTCCAGACCCGACCCCCCCATGGGTATCCGGTGGATCTGCCGGCTTGCTGGTTCCACCCTTGGGGCAGCAGTGTCGATCGCCCTGTTGGCCTGCGGCGGCTGCAGCTCAGCGCCATCCGCGAACGCGCCGAAGCAGTTGTCTCCGGCAACGGAACCCGGGGAGAGGATATTTCGCGACGCCAGTCTGTCGGCGTCCGGCGCGATGTCCTGCGAAACGTGTCACAGCCCTTCCAATGCGCACGCCCAACCGACCCCGCTCGCCGTGCCACTCGGGGGGCTGGGGCTGAATGTTCCGGGATTCCGCAATGCGCCGTCGCTGCATTATCTGTCGCAGACGCCACCATTCTTCTTCGACTCGGAAGGTACCCCGACCGGCGGCTTCAACCGGGACGGGCGCGCGCAAAGCCTGATGGAGTAGGCGCGCAGGCCATTTCTCGCTGCGCACGAAATGGCCAACGGCAACGCCGCCGCACTCATCGACAAGCTGAAGCTGGCAGCCTACGTCAACACCTTCCGCCAGGTGTTCGGCGCAGATCTCCTGAGCGATGTCGACGCGGCCTTCGACCGCATCATGTTCGCGATCGCCCGGTACCAGAAGGAAGATCCCGACTTCCGCACGTTCGACAGCAAATACGACCGTTTTCTCGATGGCAAGCTCGTTTTGTCGGACGCCGACTTGCGTGGGCTGGCGCTGTTCAACAGCCCTGCCAAGGGAAATTGCGCCGCCTGCCATCCAAGTGCTCGCGGCTGCGACGGCTCGCCGCCGGCTACTTCGACCCCGGTCTCTGCGGTCCTGACGGGACCGATCTGTGTGGCGCCTTCAAGGGGCCAACGTTGCGCAACGTCGTGCTGACGGCGCCGTACTTTCACAACGGACGCTTTGCCACGCTGCGCGAGGCCCCGCAGCTCTACGTCCGCCGCGATACCAATCCGGAGCAGTGGTATCCGCTTGGTCCCGGCGGAGTGCCGCAGAAGTTCAACGACTTGCCGGCGCAGTTTCTCGCGAACGTCGACATCACCGAGTCGCCCTACAACCGGGTGCCGGGACACGCGCCCGCATTGAGCGAGCGCGAGATCGACGACCGGATCGCCTTTCTCGGCACGCTCACCGATGGTTTCAGGCCATGAGCTGTTCCGCAGACCTTTCCAACCCGACCCAATTTACGGGAATCCCGCCATGAAACCGCTTTGTTCCGCCTTGATGCTTGCCGGCCTGCTCGGCGTTTCCCCCCCCGGGTTCGCGGAATCCACGGAAGAACTGGCAGCGCGCCTGGATGCTATGAGCGCCGAGATCAAGGAGTTACGCGCGGAGCTGGCGCGGGTGAAGGCGCAGCAAGCCGGCGTCGAGGCTGCCCAAGCTGCCCCGGTTCCGGCCGCTGCTTCCCCGGCCCCGCCTGCCGTCGCAGCCACGGTTGCCGCGCCGAACAACACGTCGGAGCCGACCAAGGCTGTACCCGTCACCACGCCCCGGTCAATCGCAGCCGCGCCGCGACCTGGCGCGGCACCGGGTGTGATAGTCATTTCGACGGCAGCGGCAGCGGACAGTGGCAACGAACAGCAGACGACGATCTTTGGCTATGGCGAGTTAAACTACACCCGGCCCCGCAACAACAGCGCTGCCACCCAGTTCGATGTGCGCCGCGCCATCCTCGGCATCGGTCATCGTTTCGACGAGAGCACGCGCTTC
>JAYTTO010000264.1:0-1586 GCA_043744975.1 Betaproteobacteria bacterium
TCAACGACGGCGATGACGAAGTCGACCGCATCGCCGCACTGCTCGCCGGCAAGTACGCGGTGATGAATTTCATCCCCTACAACCGCGTCGACGGCCTCGACTTCCGGCGCCCGTCGTGGGAGCGCGCGGCGGCCATGGCGAGATCGCTTCACCGGCGTGGCGTGCTGGCCAAGCTACGGCACTCCGCCGGACAGGATGTCGAGGGCGGCTGCGGGCAGTTGCGGGCGCGAGCCGCTGTTAGTTCGAGCGCCCTGCGCCGAGGCGGTCAGGCTACGGTGCCTCCGCACGACGAACCGGCGCCTGCCGTGCAGCCGTAGCAGTGGTTGGCGGTGACGATGGCGCGATTGGCCAGTGCGTGCGCATCGAAGTCGCGGATGTGGGTCGGCGCACCGTCGCCCACCTTCAGATCCAGCATCTGGTTGAAGTCGCAGTCGTACAGCCCGCCGTCCCAGCCGATCGAGATGGTGTTGCGGCACATCAAGCCCGCTGCCGCGGCCGGATTGAAGGCATTGGCGAGCCGTTCCATGTAGCCCTCGTAGTTGCCGCTGTCGAGCAGGAACTCAAGGAAGCGACTGATCGGCATGTTGGTGATGGTGTAGAGGTTGTCGAACACGATGCCGAACTGGCGGTCGAGCTCGCGCCTGAACTGCTTTTCGAGGCTCGCCTGGGCCGCCGGGAGGAACGCACCGACCGGGTTGTGCACCAGGTTGAGCTTGAGCCCGGTGCCGGGCTGGCCATAACCCAGCGCGTTGAGCTTGCGCAGCGCCTCGACCGACTTGTCGAAGATGCCGTCACCGCGCTGCGCGTCGGCCTGGGTCGGGCGGAAGTAGGGCAGCGACGCCACCACCTCCACCTGGTTGGCGGCGAGGAAGTCGGCGAGATCGGCATGCGGCTTGAGCAGCAGGATGCTCAGGTTGCAGCGATCCATCACATGCCGCCCGAGCGCTCGGGAGCGCTCCACCATCCAGCGGAAGCTCGGATTCAGCTCGGGTGCGCCGCCGGTGATGTCCACGACCGGGATGTCGGTTTTTTCCAGGGCGGCCATGCACAGCTCGGCGGTTTCGCGCGTCATCTGCTCGGTGCGGTCGGGTCCGGCATCGACATGGCAATGCCGGCAGGTCTGGTTGCAGAACTTGCCAACGTTGATCTGGAACACGCCGATGCCGTCGGCGCGCAAGGGCGGCAGGCCGGCGTCCGCAACGCGATCGCGGAACGTGCGCCACGAGGCCTTGCGGGCGAGGATCTCAAGTTGGTGTTCGCTGGACGCAAGCGCGGCGCCCCGCGCTGTCAGCGTGGTCGGGAGGATCGAACCCATGGGAATGCCGCCGCTACATCGACAGCTTGGTCGCGACGTTGCGCATCTGCACGCCGTGCACCAGCGAGGCGCCGCCGCGGATGGCGCAGGCGACGTGCACCGCCTCGGTCATCTCCTCGATGTTCGAGCCGTTCTCCAGGCCGGCCTGGGTGTAGGCGTCGATGCAGTACGGACACTGGATCGCATGCGAAACCCCGAGGGCGATCAGCGCCTTCTCGCGCGCGGTCAGGGCGCCCTCGGCGAACACGGCGCCGTAGTAGGCCATGAACTT
>JAYTTO010000265.1:0-2021 GCA_043744975.1 Betaproteobacteria bacterium
CCAAGTACCCTGGGACGAACAACGCAATGGGAGCGTTGCTAACTGTTAGGACGGCTTAAGTCCTTCACCACCAACAGCTTTCGGCGCTAACGATTCTCCCACTGTGGGCGAGCAGCCGCATTGGCCAGGCCACCAGGGACTACCGTCGTTGGACGGCCGCTTTCTGGGAGAGCTGATCTTCAAGCTTGGGCCACGAACTGGTAGTGCCGGCCAATTGCCGGTGCTCCGAAACGTCCGGTCAGGAACACCCTAATTTGGCGCGAACCAGCACTTCGGCTCGGCTATCAATCTGAACATCCGTCTGCGAACCAGTCGATCGGCAAGCATCGGGTCGGCAACGGACGAACACACTCTCGGCCCTCCCCAGCACCTTGCTCATGCAGGCTTCCTTTTGCGGGGGACAAGGTTCGGAATCAAATGATCGGCCTGCGTCAGCAGCGCTGCGAGTTGCGCCGGCGGCACGCCGGTCTTGCGCAAGGTCGTGACACCCATGACCAACGCCAGCAGGGCGCCGGCGCGATCGCACGCCTCGCCTCGCGCGCAACCCAGACGGCACAGTGTGGCCGTCATCAGCTCGCCGACGCGCGCCGTGTACACCTGCGCAAACGCGACCAACTCGGCGTCGCCCGGCGCGAGTTCGGCCACTGCATTGACGAAAAGGCAGCCCCGGCTGCCGCCATGCACATTGGCGATCACGGCAAGCATCGCGCGAACCGCTTCACGGGGATCGGCGCAGGCCGCCACCCGTTCGGCCAGCGTCGCATAGCGATCATCGGCGTAGCGCCGCACGGCTGCCATGAGCAGGCCGTGCTTCGACCCGAAGCAGGCATAGAAGCTGGACCGGCTGAGCCTCATCGCATGGCTGAGGGCATCCAACGAGGTGGCTTCGTAGCCTTGTTGCCAGAAGACGTCCACCGCAATACGCAGTGCGATGTCGGCGTCAAAGCCGCGCGGCCGGCCAACGGGCGCGCTTGCGATGGCAGGTTTCTTCGGCATGAGCTATATTATGGACCAATCCGTACAGAAATTGGATCCTGTAGTTAATGTCCGACCTCCACCCAACCCACACCGTCCATGAACCTCACCTTCGCCCTGCGCACCGCCCAAAAATCCTCTCGTGCGGCACTCGTCGCTCTTGCGTTCACCGCAGGCCCCTGCACGTCTTGGGCTGCCGACGGAACGGTCGCCGTGGTCAAGCCCTTCCCAGTGGCCGTCGTCGACACGCTGAACACCTTGTCTGGCGGCCCGCATGCCGGTTTCCGTGCCAATCACGCCAAGGGGGTTCTCGTCACTGGGGAGTTCACGCCGGCAGCCACGGCGCCGGGCCTGAGCAAAGCCGCACACTTCGGCAAGCGTGTGCCGGTGCTGGTGCGCTTCTCGAACGGCACGGGTTTGCCGACCCTGCCGGATGCCGACGGCAATGCCAGCCCGCACGGCATCGCGATCCGCTTCCAGTTGCCCAAGGGCGAGCACACCGACATCGTGAGCATCTCGGCCAGCAGCTTCCCCGTGGCGACGCCTGAGGAGTTTCTGGAACTGCTGCAGGCTATTGCCAGCAGCGGCCCGGCGGCGGCCAAGCCCACGCCCATCGAGCAGTTCCTGGGCAGCCACCCGGTCGCGGCCAAGTGGGTCACCACGCCACGGCCCGCACCGGTGAGCTTCGGCACGTTGGCGTTTTACGGCGTGAACGCCTTCAAGTTCACGAATGCCCGAGGCGTGAGCCGCTATGCCCGTTACCAGATCCTGCCGTTGGCGGGCGAACAGGCCTTGAGCGCTGCCGACGCGGCCAAGGCAGCGCCGAACTATCTGATGGACGAGTTGCCGCAGCGCATTGCCAAGGGTGCGGTGAAGTTCCGCCTGGTCGCGCAAGTGGGCAAGGACAGCGATCCGGTCAACGACGGCAGCGTCGCCTGGCCCGCCGACCGTGAACTGATCGAGCTCGGCACCATCAGCCTGAACAAGACACCGATCGAGCAAGTCAAGGCCCAAATGACGCTGCTCTTCAATCCGCTGCTGCTGCA